>JAYVRT010000137.1:0-8079 GCA_043776025.1 Archangiaceae bacterium
GGGGGACCGAGGGCTTCTCGGCCTACACGATGGATCTGATCCGCCTGCTGGCCTCCACGCTCTCCCAGCGCCTGCTCGACTACAACCGCGAGCGGATCCACCTCTCGCAGTTCTTCGCCGGCAGGTGCATCGACGAGCTGCTGCGCGACCCGGACTACGAGCGGCGCTACCTCACCCCCCGCGACGAGCAGGTGGGGATCCTCTTCGCCGACATCAACGGCTTTACCAAGATCTGTGAGCAGGTGCTCGAGCGCCCCGAGCGGATCGGCAAGTTCGTCGACGACTGGTCGGAAGAGGCGGTGCGGATCATCCACAAGCACAACGGCGTCTTCGACAAGATGGTCGGCGACTGCGTCATTGGCTTGTTCGGCCCGCCGTTCTTCAAGAGCAGCATGGGCGAGCGCACCCGCGACGCGGTGAAGGCGGCGATCGAGATCCAGGCGTTCACCGCCGACAAGATGACCGCGCACCCGGAGATCTCCCGCCTGCCGGAGATTCTCAAGCTGCCCGGCCTCGGGGTGGCAATCGGCGTCAACCTCGCCCCGACGTTCTGCGGACTGTTCGGCCCCAATCGGCAGTACACCGGCTTCTCCACCGGGATGAACCAGACCGCCCGGCTCCAGTCGCTGGGCAGCTTCCGCGAGACGCTGATCATGGACTCAGCGAAGAAAGCGATCGAAGGGTTCGACGACCCGGTGCTGAAGGGTCTGACCTACGGGCCGCTGACCGAGACGCCGGTGAAGAACGTGGCCAACCCGCTGCGGCACTACAAGCTGACCTGAAGCCCGCTGCGCGACGCGGACCGCTCGCCGGCGCCGCGGAAGCCATGGGTAAGATTGGCTAATTAAACAAGCGAACCGTATTAGGTGATTCTGGCTCTCCCCTGGTGCAGCACGCTCCCGCACCGGGAGGAGAGAGGACGCCATGAAGCGGATCGTCATCGTCGGGGGCGGCACGGGCGGCACCTTGATGGCCAACAAGCTGTCGCGGGCCCTGCCCAGGGGCCAGTGGCAGGTCACCGTCGTCGACAAGGACGACGTCCACCTCTACCAGCCGGGCTTGTTGTTCCTCCCGTTCGGCTCCTACCGCGAGGACGAGATGACGAAGCCGCGCCGGCTGTTGTTCGAGCCCGGTGTCGAGCTGCGCCTTCAGGAGATCGATCGGATCGCCCCCGGAGAGAACGCGGTGTGCTTCAAGGGCGGGGAGAAGCTGCCCTACGACTTCCTCATCCTCGCCACCGGCAGCCGGATCCTCCCCGAGCAGACCGAGGGGCTGACCGGGCCGGGGTGGCGCGACACCGCGTTCGACTTCTATACGCTCGAGGGCGCGGTCGCCCTGCGCAACAAGCTCGCGAACTGGAAGGGCGGCCGGCTGGTGCTCAACGTCGCCGAGATGCCGATCAAATGCCCGGTGGCGCCGCTGGAGTTCCTCTTCCTCGCCGACGCCTTCTTCACCGAGCGCGGCATGCGCGACAAGGTCGAGCTGGCGTACACCACGCCGCTCGAGGGAGCGTTCACCAAGCCGAAGGCCTCGGCCCGCCTCGGCGAGATGCTCGCGAAGCGGAACATCGAGGTGCTCGGCGACTTCAGCCTCGCCAGCGTCAACGGGGTTCGCCGCAGCATCAAGTCCTACGACGGGCGCGAGACCGGGTACGACCTGCTGGTCTCGATTCCGCTCCATGGCGGCGCCGAGGTCATCACCCGCTCGGAGCTGGGCGACGGCGGCGGCTGGATCCCCACCGACAAGCACACCCTGCAGACCCGGGGGTTCCAGAACATCTTCGCCCTCGGCGACGCCACCGACCTCCCGGCGTCGAAGGCAGGCGCGGTGGCCCACTTCCAGGGCGAGGTGCTCTTCGAGAACGTGCTCCGGGCGATCGCCGGCCGCGAGCTCAAGCCGGCCTTCGACGGGCACGCCAACTGCTTCATCGAGACCGGGTACGGCAAGGCGATGTTGATCGACTTCAACTACGACACCGAGCCGCTGCCCGGCCGCTTCCCTCTGCCGGGCGTCGGCCCCTTCACCCTGCTCGAGGAGAGCGCCAGCAACCACTGGGGGAAGTTGGCCTTCAAGTGGGTCTACTGGAACCTGTTGATGCCGGGCAAAGAACTGCCGCTCGACCACCGGATGTTGATGGCCGGGAAATGGAGCTGACCATGGACACCCCCGCACAAGCCCCGACCCTCGACGCGGTGATGCAGCGCCTCGACGTGCTCTCGCAGCAGGTGGAAGCAGTCGCCTCCCGCCAGCGGAAGACCGGAGAGCTCTTCGACGAGATGGGCCCGGTGCTCAAGGCGATGATGGGCGAAGCCACCCAGCGCCTCGACGGGTTCGAGAAGAAGGGGTACTTCGCCTTCGGCAAACAGCTGGTCGCGGTCGGCCAGCGGATCGCCGAGACCTACAAGCCCGAAGACGTGCGCCAGCTGGGCGACGCCGTGGTGGGGATCCTCGACACCGTGCGCGCGCTGACCCAGCCCGAGGTGCTCACCATCGCCCGCCAGGCAGGCGAGGTCCTCACCCACGCCGACCAGGCAGAGCCGATCGGCCTGGTGGGAATGGTGCGGGCCAGCGGCAGCAACGAGGTGCAGAAGGGGATGGCGGTGATGATGGAGGTCCTGCGCCAGGTCGGTCGGGGCGCGGCGGCGATGGCGCAGAAGAAGACGGCCAGCGGCGACGACAAGCGCGCCCGGCTCGCCGCCCGGCTCGGTCGCAGCGGGGCGCTGGGCACCGAGCGCAAGCCACGGCTGCTCCCAGCGATGGCGCGCGCGCCCGCGGCGTGCGCGATGCCTTCAGTGCCCGGGCCGGCGGCGGTGGTGCTCGACGGCATCGCCTACAGCGCCGACGGCCACCTCGCCGACCCGATGGCGTGGACCCGCTCGCTCGCGGCGACGATCGCCGCCGCCCAGGGGGTGAGCCTGGGCGAGCCGCAGTGGAAGCTCGTCGACTTCGCCCGCGAGGAGTACCTGCAGAAGAAGGCGTCGCCCAACATCCGCCGCATCACCCAGGCGACGGGCGTCCCCACCAAGGAAATCTACGCGCTGTTCCCGAAGGCGCCCGGGCGGACCATCGCCCGCATCGCTGGGATCCCGAAGCCCACCGGTTGTCTCTAACGACCCAAAGGAGCAAGTCATGACTGCGATTGAGAAACCCCTGGTTCAAGGCCAGCCGATCGCCCACACCCAGCGCAAGGTGGCGATCATCTGCTCGAAGGGTGGGCTGGACGAGGTGTACCCCGGGCTGATCCTCGCCAACGCCGCGCGGCAGTCGGGGATCGAAGCCTTCGTCTTCTTCACCTTCTGGGGCCTCGACGCGATCACCACCTCGAAGGTCAGCCATCTGCACGTCAACCTCGCGGGGAACGCGGCGAGCGGGATGCCGACGGTGGTCGCGGGGCTACCGGGCATGGAGAGCTTCGCCGCGAAGATGATGCGGGGGCAGATGAAGGACCTCGACCTGCCGACCGTCGCCGAGATGTTGCAGATCCTCGAGGAGTCCGGCGCCGAGCTCTACGCCTGCGAGCTGGCGATGAACATGTTCAAGCGGACCCGCGAAGACCTGGTGCCCCAGGTGAAAGCGGTGATCACCGCCGGCGATTTCTACGACCTGGCCGACGGCGCACAGATCATCTTCACCTGAAAGCCTCAGACAGCCGCGGTCCGGGCGCGGCGGCGTGCCTCCTCTCTCGGCGCCGCCGTGCCCGAGTTTCACCCGACGAGAGCTTCGTCGGGGTCCTTCGCCGGTGGGTCGACTACGCTTCGCGCCGATGACCGCGCCCCCACCACGGACGTACGAGATCAGCGCGACCTACCTCCTCGCCAACATCAAGGCGATCCGGGAGCTCGGGTTCTACGACGCGTGGTTTGGCAGCCTGTCCGACGACCTGAAGGAGATCGTCGCCAGCCCGAACCGGCAGAACTGGTGGCCGGGGGCAGTCAACGAGCGGGTGCTTCGGGCGCTGGCCGACCGGTGTGGGGAGCCCGCGGTCGAGGCGGTCGGCTTCACCAGTGTCCACCGCTCGATCGGCCCGATTGTGTTGCCCCTGCTCAAGGTCCTGCTCACCATGACCAGCTCGGATCCGAATACGATTTTCTCGCGACTGGGGCAGTTCTCGAGCACCTCGAGCCGCGGGGTTGAGATCACCTGGCGCCCGATCGATGCCACCCATGGCGAAGCGACGATTCGCTACAACGCCCGCACCGAACCGGTGATGAAGGCCTTGTGGCGGGGAGGCCTGCGCAGCGGCTTCTCGCTGCTCAACCGCCAAGGCGCGGTGGACGCCGCGACCCAGAGCGTCGACGGACGCGCGCTCACGTTCCTGCTCTCGTGGAAGTGAGCGCGCCCGTTCTTGGCGGTTACTCGAAGGTCGGGCGCTTGAGCTCTTCGTCCGGGTCCTTCGCGGGCGGAGCGGCCAGGGGTGCCGACTTTCGCTCGAGGTACTCGACCTTGTGGGCGGGCGCCAACGGCTGCGGCACATCGAGCCGAACCGCTTCCTGAGGCGCGGCCCAGGGCAGGACCTCTTTGCTCTTCCCGTTGCGGACGATTTGAATCCGGTGCGTGCCGGCGTGCGGCACCTTCGCGGGGCTCTCAACTTCGGGCGCCGGGGCAGTGACGGTGGGAACTGGCGTCGGCGAGGCAGCCTGCGGCGCTTCGATCGGCAAGGGGGCGCGACGGGCCTCGGCCGGCGCGAGCTCGACCGGGACGTCGACCGCATGGCTCGGCACCGGCGGCGTCTGGTCGGCGCGCTCGGCGAGCCGGTTGGCCATCGGATCCACGGGGTGGGCGTGATGCTCCGCCGGCACATAGGCCAGCAGCACCGATGAGGCGATCGCCGACAGCGCCATCGTCGAGAGCGCAGCGCGGGTGAGCCACAGCCGCTCGCGCAGCGTCAGCCCGAGCTTGTCCGGTGGCAGGGGCGCGCCCCCGAGCGGCGCCGGATTCCCCGGACGGCGCACCGGCTGGGTGGTGGCGAGCTCAATACTCATGATGGGCCGCCTCCTTCTGCCGCATGATCTGCTTGAGCTGCTCGGCGTTGTACTTCGGCTCCCGGGCGACCGGCCGCACCTTGAGCACGTCCACCTGGGCGAGCTCGGCCGCCTCGTTGCGCAGCGACAGCACGTGCGCGCCGAGCGCCACCGTCGAGGCGAGCATCGCCATCGCGATCATCGAGGTGGCAATCAACTTGAAGTCGCTGGCAGCGATCGAGACGGTGAAGCCCGCGGCCCAGTGGCTCAAGGCGGCGAACAGCCCCCGCTGCAGCGGCGGAGCGCTCAACGGCCGCGGCGGAGGCGACTTGCCGGGGCTCAGGTCCAACAGCTTCGCGCCGCCGGACTGGAGCATCCACGCTGGAGGCACCGAGGGGACAGTGGGCGCGGGCGCGGGAAGCCGCGGCGCCGGGAACTCGACCGTCGGCGCCGGCGTGACGAGGATCAGCTTCGCCGGATCCACCGCGGCACTGGCAGAAGAAGCCTGCGGCGCCGCGACCTGGGGAATCGCCACCGTGGGCGGTGCGACGATCGGTGCCGCCGGGTCCGTCAACTCAGGGGGCGCGACCACTCCCGCGGCGGAATCGGTCGTCTCCGGCAGCCCCGGAGCGGCGCGGCCCAGCCGCCCAAAGGGAGCGGTCGAGACGGGGGCTACAATCGCGGGGGTGTCGAGCCCTCCCATCGGTTCGCTCGACGGGGCGGTCGGCACCGGGGGCATCAACGCGGCGAGGTGTGGCGGCAGCCGGGGAAGCAGCAGCGGCGGCGCGGGCTGAACGAAGCTCGGCGCGCCCGGCGCGGTGGGAACCGGAGCGGGGAAGGTGGCCGCGACCGGCACCGGGGCGTCCACCCGGCCCAGCCCGACCAGGCGCAGCGCGACCTCGGCCGACGACGGCCGCTGCGCCGGATCCGCCGCGGTCATCCGCTCGAGCAGCTCCGTGAAGCCGCGGGGAAACCCGGCAGGCGCCCCGGGCCTCCAACTGCCGACCATCAGCGCGTGCACCCGCTCGAGCGCAGAGCTCCCTGGAGGAGGTGGCGCGCCGCCGAGCAGGCCGACCAAAACCCCCAGCCCATAGACGTCGCCGGCCGCGGTCGGTGGACCGCCCTTGAGCCGCTCGGGAGCGAAGAACGGCGCAGTCCGCTGCAGCTGGGCCAGCGCGGTCTGCTCCGGCCGGCGATCGGTGACGCGGTTGAGCTCGAGCAGTGGCGCCTCGTGCAGCAGCAGCCGCCCGCTTTCGGTCACCAGCAGCGCCTCTCCGGAGATCAAGCCGTGGGCGCGCGCGGTCTCGTGGAGCACCGCCAGCGCCTCGGCCACCGGCGCAAATTCGGCTGCCAACGCGTGAGCAGCGACCGCCGACTCCGCCGCGTCCCCGAGCAGCTTTCCCTCGGGAAACTCACTCACCAGCCAGGTGAAGTCCTGCCACACCCCGGCGTCGAGGGCCGCCGCCAGCGCCTCGTGCCGTGGCAGGGACAGCGCCTGCTCGGCCACCGCCTGGGCCTGCGCCGAGTTCGGCACCCGGCGCAGACAGACCCGCTGGCCGGTGCTCAACGAGCGCGCGCACTCCAGGGTGCCGACGCCGTCGAGCCGCAGCGGGCCCAGCAGTTGGTAGAGCGCGAACGGATCTCGAAGAGCGGGAGTCACTTGCAGGGCAGGCCCAGCCAGCAATTGTCGCGCTTCGACTTCTTGTACTCAACCGGGTCGCTCCACGGGCTGGTCTCCCACTCGACCTGCTTGTGGCTGACCTTCACCGTGTCGGTGTACGCGCTCTCCGAGCCCCGGAACGACATGTAGAAGTGGTTCTCGTCGATCGGGCTCTTTCCGACGGTGTTCTTCGCCAGCTCACTGCCCGCGCTGCGCTTGCCCCCGACCTGGTCGGCCAGCGAATCCTGGAAGGCGCGCTCGACCATGTGCCAGTAGCCGCGGTTGGCGCACTCGCCGCCTCCCTCGCCGTTGAGCGGACACTCCTTGCGCTCCTCCGGGCCGGAGTAGCCCCAGTCGTCGAGGAGAATCAGGTACCGCTGGGCGCAGACCATGCCGCGCGAGGTGCCGGCGGCGCACAGCCCGAAGTCGAGTGGCTCGCGGTGCGAATGCTTGAAGAAGCCGGTGGGACCCTCGGCGAACGCCAGCGGGATCCGCCAGCCCTTGACCAACAGCCCGGCGGTGCAGCCCATGAAGGTGTCGCCGGTCGGGTAGGAATGGGTGAGCGGGCTGATCGGCTTCAGATCGATGCCGCGCTCGTGGCCGCACTCCATCTCCATCACGTCGGCGCGGGTGAACGCCCAGTCGGTGGTGGTGCGGGTCGTCGCCAGGTGGCGGCCCTCGCGGTCGGCGTAGTTCTCGAGGGTCGTCACCGCCGCGGTCTTGATCGCCACGTCGGCGTAGCCCCAGTTGCCGGTGGATGCGTCGTGCATCTTCAGCGCGGTGGTGTCGAACATCGCGGCCTGCGCCGCTTCCTGGGCGCGCATCCCCAGGGTGTGCACCTCGGCGAAGTGGACGCCGAAGACGAGCACCGTCACCAACACCAGGACCAGCAGCGCCAGCTCGCTGAGCGCCTGGCCCCTCACAGCGTGCCCGCCAACCCGGCCTTGAGCAGCCGCTTGATCGCGTCGGCGTGCTCGGGAAACCCCGCTTTGTCGAGGTACTTGGCGAGGTCGTCGTCCGGTGCGTAGAGCGTCGCGCGCCAGTAGGGGTTCCAGAGGTTGGGCGGTTCTCTCCAGCCGCCGCCGGGCTCCCGGTCGTCTCCGGGGCGGTGGTAGTAGACGATCGCGCTGGAGATCGCGACCTGGTGCCGCAGGCCTGAGCGCTTCGACATCACGCCGTCCGGGCCGCCGAGGTCGAAGGCCGCGCCCTCGCCGGCTTGCTTGAAGTGGAACTGAAACGACAGGTCCCAGGGGTAGGGCGTCTTGCGCTGCTCGAAGTCCCGTTCGATGACCGCGTACAGCTTGGGCTGGCCGAAGTCGTTGGCCGGCCGCGACAGCTCGTGGAAGTTGTACTCGAACACCCACGGCCAGCTGGTGCGAGCGCTGCCGTGGGTCTGGATGTTGTGGCGCCCGCTCGGCTCCTTCGAGCCTTCGTACCGGTGCTCCTGCCCGCCGATGT
>JAYVRT010000138.1:0-8075 GCA_043776025.1 Archangiaceae bacterium
GGCGGCACCGGCGCCTCGGCGCTGTCGTCGATCAAGCACGCCGGGCTGCCCTGGGAGCTCGGGGTCGCCGAGGCCCACCAGGTGCTGGTGCAGAACGGGCTGCGCGATCGCATTCGGCTCCAGGTCGATGGCGGGCTGCGCACCTCGCGCGACCTGGTGATCGCCGCGCTGCTCGGCGCCGAGGAGTTCGGCATCGCCACCGCCGCGTTGGTCGTCGAGGGCTGCGTGATGCTGCGCAAGTGCCACCTCAACACCTGCTCGGTCGGCATCGCCACCCAGGACCCGAAGCTGCGCGAGCTGTTCACCGGCACCCCGGAGCACGTGGTGCAGTTCTTCGTCCTCCTCGCCGAGGCGCTGCGGGCGCGGATGGCGGCGCTGGGGATCGCGAAGTTCGACCAGCTCGTCGGCCGCGTCGAGCTGCTCCGGCCCCGCGCGGGCGTCGGCCACTGGAAGGCGAGCAAGGTCGACCTCTCGGCGCTGCTCGCGGCGCCGAATGCGCCCGCTTCCGCCGCCCGGCACTGCACCCGCTTCCAGCGCAAGGACACGTCGGATCACCTCGACCACCAACTGCTCCAGCGCGCCGCCCAGGCGCTCGCCAGCGGGGCGCCGGTGACGGTCCAGCTGCCGGTGACCAACGCCCACCGCGCGGTCGGCGCAATGCTCTCGGGGGAGATCGCCCGCCGCCGCGGCAGCGCCGGGCTCGCCGACGATGCGATCCGGGTGAAGCTGCAGGGGGCCGCCGGCCAGTCGTTCGGCGCTTTCCTCGCCAAGGGGGTCACCCTCGAGCTCGAGGGCGAGGCCAACGACTACGCCGGCAAGGGGCTGTCTGGCGGCCGGCTGGTGATCCGCCCGCCCGCGGGCAGCCGCTTCGCCCCCGAGGAGAACGTGATCGCCGGCAACACCGCGCTCTACGGGGCGACCAGCGGTGAGGCGTTCATCGGGGGCCTCGCGGGAGAGCGTTTCGCGGTGCGCAACAGCGGGGCCCGCGCCGTCGTCGAAGGCGTCGGCGATCACGGCTGCGAATACATGACCGGCGGAGCGGTGGTCGTGCTCGGGCCCACCGGCCGCAACTTCGCGGCGGGGATGAGCGGCGGCGTCGCCTACGTCTTCGATCGTGCTCGCGTCTTCCGACAGCGCTGCAACTTCGACATGGTCGAGCTCGAGTCGCTCGTCGACGAGTCGGAGATCTGGCTCGTCTACGGGATGATCGAGAGCCACCTCCGCCTCACGGCCAGCCCGCTCGCGCGGCGGATCCTCGACAACTGGGAACACCTCGTCGGCAGCTTCGTCAAGGTGATGCCCGGCGACTACAAGCGGGTGCTCCAGGCGCGGCGCGCGACCTTGAAGCCGCGGCCGAGCCCGCCGCGCCTGCGTGCCGTGGGCCGGGACTAGCGCGATGGGCAAGCCGACCGGATTCCTCGAGTGGCCCCGCGAAGCACCCGCCAGACGTGACCCCCAGGGCCGGCTGCTCGACAGCCGGGAGTTCACCTCGCCGCTTTCCCCCGAGCAGGCCAACCACCAGGCCGGCCGCTGCATGGACTGCGGGGTGCCCACCTGCCACCAGGGCTGCCCGCTGGGGAACGTCATCCCCGACTTCAACGAGCACGTCTTTCACGGCCGGTGGCGCGCCGCCTGGGCCTCGCTGAGCAGCACCAACAACTTCCCCGAGTTCACCGGGAGGCTTTGCCCGGCGCCCTGCGAGGCGGCGTGCGTGCTGGCGATCAACCAGTCGCCCGTGGCGATCGAGCAGCTGGAGAAGGAGATCATCGAGCGCGCCTTCGCCGAGGGCTGGGTCACTCCGCGGCCGCCGAGCCATCGCACCGGGAAGCGGGTCGCGGTCGTCGGCAGCGGGCCCGCGGGGCTGGCCGCCGCCGCCCAGCTCAACCAGGCCGGCCACCACGTCACCCTCTTCGAGCGCGCCGACAAGCTCGGCGGGCTTCTTCGGTACGGGATCCCCGACTTCAAGCTCGAGAAGCACCTCATCGATCGGCGGCTGAAGGTACTCGAGGCCGAGGGCATCGAGTTTCGCCCCGGCGTCGACGTCGGCGGTTTGCTTTCGTGGGGCGAGCTCAAGGCGTCGCACGACGCGCTGCTGATCGCCATCGGCGCCGCCCGCCCGAGGGAGCTCGAGGTGCCAGGGCGAGAGCTGGCCGGCGTCGTCCAGGGCATGGAATTCCTCGAGGCGGCCAACCGCGGGGCTTCCGCGGCCGCCGTGGGCAAGCGGGTGATCATCCTCGGCGGCGGCGACACCGGCTCCGACTGCCTTGGGACCGCGCTGCGTCAGAAGGCGCGCGAGGTGATTCAGCTGGAGCTGATGCCCGCGCCGCCGCCCAGGCGCCGGGCCGAAAACCCCTGGCCGCAGTGGCCGGTGATCTTCCGTTCCTCCTCGAGCCAGGAAGAAGGGGGCCTGCGGAAGTTCGCGCTGCGCACCCAGCGGCTCGAAGGGGAGGGTGGGCAGCTGAAGGCGCTCCAGGCAGTCGAGGTCGAGCTCGACGCGGGCGCGCTGCGAGATCGCCCAGGCACCGAGGTCCGGCTCGAGGCCGACCTGCTCGTGCTCGCGATGGGGTTCCTCGGGCCCGACGCCTCCCGGGTCGGCGCGCAGCTGGGGCTCGCCGTTGACGGCAGGGGCAACCTGACCTCCGACGCGTCCTTCGCCACCCCGGTGCTTGGCGTCTACTGCGCCGGAGACGCGTACCGCGGGGCGAGCTTGATCGTCTGGGCGATCGCCGACGGCCGGGAAGCGGCGCGATCGATCGACGCGTTCCTCAGCGGCCGCCCGTCGGCGCTCCCTGCCCGCGACCGCGTCGCAGCCAGCACCCGGTGAGCGCAACTATCTCGGCGCAGTGGTTTTGCTTCGAGGGGCCTGAAGAATCGACGGCGCCAGTGAATTCAGCTGGGTTATGAGCGGTCCATCCAACGCAACCCAGGTTATTGAGGAGACTCCCACCATGCGCAGCATCGTCGCCGCGATCTCGTTCCTGTCCGCCACCCTCGCCTTTGCCGCGCCCCCCGAGCCGACCAAGGACCTGATCGAGAAGGGCAAGAACTCGTTCAACATCAACTGTGTCCCTTGCCACGGCCCCAAGGGCGCGGGCGACGGCCCGGCCGCGGCCGCTCTCAACCCGAAGCCCCGCAACTACACCACTGATGCGTTCAAGAACGGCGACAAGCCGGAGAACGTGTTCAAGACGCTCGCCGAGGGCCTCAAGGACACGGTGATGGTTTCCTTCGCCCACCTCCCCGAGCAGGAGCGCTGGGGGCTCGTCTACTACGTCCTCGAGCTGCGCAACGCCGGCAAGCCCGCGGCGCCGGCCGTCGTCGACGCGGGCACCCCGAAGAAGGGCGAAGCTCCGAAGAAGGATGCGAAGCCGAAAAAGTAGGGCCTGTATCTAGCGTTGCATGAACCGCAGCACCCGCTCGCCGAGCGCGTTCCCGGGTGCTGCGAAGTCAGTGATGATCGAGAAGTGATCGTCGAAGGTCGTCTGAAAGGTCTCGACCTTCTGGTGGTGCTGCTCGAGCTCCTCGACGAAAACCCGGGCGTCACGGCGCAGCAGCTCCGGGTCGCCGTCGGCCCAGGCGATGAGGAAGGGCGGCGGAGCCGAGGCAGCGAGGTGGTTCGCCGGCATCGCGTCCCGCCACACCGCTGGGCTCGAGCCGAAGGTCGGGATCACCATCGACAGCCCGCCAAAGAGCGTCGAGCGGCCCAGGTGCTCCACGTCGTACGGTCCGGAGACGCCGATCACCCCCTTGAGTTGCGAAGGAGACGCGCTCACCTCGGCGAGCCAGCGGGGATCGGTCGCCGCGAGCGCCACCAGCTGCGCCCCCGCCGAATGCCCCATCACGTAGACCCGGTTCGGATCGCCCCCGAAGTCCGCGGCGCGGCTCAGCGTCCAGCCGATCGCGCGGGCGACGTCGCGGATCTGGGCGGGGTGTTTGAAGCGCGGCGAGAGCCGGTAGGAGATGACCACCCCCATCACCCCGTTCGCCGCCAGCCGCCGGCCCAGCTTCACGTAGCTGCTCAAGATCTGCTGCCGGTCGCCGAAGCGCCAGCCGCCACCGTGGACGAAGACAAGCACCGGGTGCGGCCCCGGCCCCGGCGGCACATAGAGATCCAGCCGATGCTTCTCGTCGTCCCACCCTTCGCCGTGCCAGTAGGCGACGTCGCGGACCTCGAGCCCTCCCGCGGGCAGATCCACCGCTTGCACCGCCGAGCGCAGAATGCAGCCTGAAGCGGTGGTGAGCACCATTGCCAGGACCCACGCGCGTCCACCGTTCACCCCGCGCCCAGTGGTGGGCCGGCCTCCTCGTCGCCGCGCGAGCCACAGCGCCCCCACCCACGCGATTGGACCGCTGCCCGCGCTGCAGCCGCAACCCCGCGGAGTGAGCGGGGGCTCGATCCCGCCGTCCGCCGTGCCCGCGTCGATGGCGCCCGCGTCCACCGGCCCTGCGTCGGGAGCCCGGTTCCCCGGCAGGTTCCCCGACCACCAGGTCTCACAGCGCTGGCCGTCGAAGCCCTTCGCCTCCGCGCGCAGGTAGTAGACGGCTGCCGGCGGGAGCGAGCGCGCATTGAACGCGTAGGTCAGCGTGCCACCTCCGTCGTTCGTCGGAAGCCCGGCGACGATCGTGCCGCCGGCGTCGGCGCCGTCCGACCAACGGACCGTCAGCTCCCCGACGTCATCGGGATCGACGACCTTGATCCGAAGGGCGAACTGCCCCCCGTCCGCCGGCTTGTCGGACACCAGGTTCAAGATCCACAGCGCAGGGGGGATGTTGCCCCCGTCGGGCGGCGCGACGGTGATCACCCCCGCGGCAGGCCGGGTCGTTTCTCCCTCAATCTGATCGTGCAGCACCGCGAAGGGCTGGTAGCAGCCGGGCGGCACCGCGGTGGTGTCCCACGGCAGCACGTTCGCGGGATCCGCCACCGCCACCGGCGAGGCGTTGAGCTGGGTGTCGCGCGGCGCCGCGGCGAAGGGCGCCAGGCCGTTCCGCGAGGCAAAGAACATCAGGTCGGCGAGGCCGCTCGGGTCGGGGCCGTCGACCCATTGGATCGCGATCATGCCGCCGTCGGTCCGCGCGCCGACTCCCGACGGCTCGACGAAGTCGAAGGTGACGACGTGTGCCAGCGCCACCGAGGGGAGCAGCGCGAACAGCAGGCCCGCGCGCATCAGCCTCTTCGCCTCAGCCGCCAACGCATCACCAGCGCGCCAACCCCCGCTCCGAGGCTGAAGATTCCCCCGCCGACCGACACCGCCAGTATGAGGATCCGATGCCGGATGCTCGGCGCCTCGACCCGCGCCGGAGCGTCCGCGGCCGCAGTCACGGTCACCCAGCCGCGGTGCTTGCCGGAGTCGAAGTCGGTCGTGTTCATCGCTCGGAAGAGGGCCTCGGTCTTCGCCCAGTACGGCGGGTAGCGGAAGCGCGCGACGTCGAGGACGAGGATCCGATCCGAGGCCTCGTCGTACGCCGCGATCGGACTCCAGTGGGCGCCGGTGTCCTGCCCCAGCTCGCTCCGCAGAAAGTCGACGAGGATGAAGTCCGAAGGGTCGGCGAGGTTCTTTTTCACCTCAGCCCGGAACGCGTCGAGACCGCCGTCCTCGGCGAGGTGGATCTGGGCGGAGGCATGGTTCGCCCCGAGCAGCGTCGCCAACTGTTCCAGGGTCAGCCCACCCTTGCCGACGAAGTCGGCGTTGAGCGATCCCAGCGAAGGCGCGAAGACGTTGCTCTGGGTGAACGACCGAAAGGTCGCGTGCTCGGCCGCTTCGGGCGCGGCGATTGGCAGGCTGTTGAGCACCATCACGCTGCTGGCGACGCCGCAGAACGCCTGCGTCTTCTGGGTGAGGAACTGGGTCGAGAGGGGGAAGTAGTCCCGGCTCGCTTTCGACTCGAACAACAGCCGGCGCCCCTCATCGGAGTCGAAGGCGATCAGCTCGGGAGGCAGCGGCTGAAGCTGGCCGAGGACGATCCACAACCCGAGCGCCGGCAGCGTCATCAGTGGGCCTTGAGCGCTTCTTCGAGCGGCTGCTTGTCGGTGGTCGCGAGCTTCTTCGTCCAGTCGATCACCGTCGTCTGCCAGCCCATGCCGGTGAAGTTCGGGCCCATGTCGTGCGGCTCGAGCTCGAACTTGTCCCCTCCGAAGTACAGGTAGTCGAGCGTCGCCACGGTGTACTTCTGCGCCGGGTCGATTGCCTTGCCCTTGCCGTCCACCCAGCTGGCGCCTTTCTTCACCGCGCCGATCACCCGCGCCTCGGGGTTGTCGAACGCCTTGATCAGATCGCCGCCGCTCAGGCGCGCCACCACCACCGAGTTCTCGAACGGAATCACGTCGTAGACGTTGGCCTTGGTCAGCTTGCCGGCGGCGAGGCCCTGCCGCATTCCCTTCCGGTTGATCAGACCGAAGTCGGCGTTGGTCTGCTCCTTGATCGCTGCTCCCAGCCAGTGGCTCATCGCGGGATCGTTTTGCTCCAGCTTCGCCCTGAGGAAGCCGATCTCTTCGCCCAGCGCCTGGTCGCGCTTCAGCCTCCAGCCGTCGATCAGCTTCGCGAGGCCAGGGTGGGGCGCCGGCGCCTTCGCGTCGTTGACCACCTCGAACGCCTCGCCCGTCACCTTCGTCAGCGCGTGCTCGGGGCTGAAGGTCAGGCTCACCGCGACGTAGTCGTTGAAGTGCCGGCCGGGGTACGCCAGGACCGCGGTGCCCGCCTTCTCACCGAAGGTGCCGTCGCAGGCCCGGCCCGCCACCACCGACAGCTTCCACTCCGGGTGCTGCTCGACGATCGGCGCGACCGCCGCGAGGCACCCGTCGGTGATCACCACGATCGCGTTGGCGCCCGCGGCCTGGGCAGCCGGCACCGCCGCCGCGAGCGCCGCGTCGTCCGGGAGCACCTCGAATCCGGCGCTGCGGCCGGCCATCAGCGTCGTCACTGACTTCTTGCTCGTCAGGCCGATCACCGCGATCTTCGCGCCGCGGCGGGTGAAGAGCTTCATCGGCTGCAGCCCCAGCGCCCTGGCCTCGTCGTCCTTCGCCTTCAGGTCAGCCGCGAGGTAGGGGTAGCCGCCCGTCTTCGCGTTGAGCAGCAGCTGGGCGCGGCCGAAGTCGAGCTCCCGGTTGCCGAACGCCGACGCCGCGTAGCCCATCTGGGCCATCGCCTCGGACGCGGGCACCGCGCGGAAGAACGAGGAGATCGAGGCGCCGTTGCCGTTGTCTCCGGTGGACAGCACCAGCGTCGAGGCGTCGGCGCAGGCGCCCGTTCCGTCGGCCTTCAGCGCCCCGGCGCAGTGGCCATGGAGCGCGACCCACCGGCCGAGCAGCTGTGCCGCGCCGCCGCGGCTGACGCCTTGATCGTCCGGGTTCGCCAGCAGGTACCCGTTCTCGGCGCCGGTGATCAGCAGCGTCACCACCGGCTCGGGCGGCGCCGCGGCCCCGGCGTCCGGCGCCGGTGCGGGCGGCTTCGGGCAGCCCCAGAGCGCCAGCGCCAGCAACCCCAACAGGACTCGGTGACTCATCCCGCGCGACTTACCACGCGGCGAAGTCGCTACGGAAAATCGACTCTGCATTGGGCCCGCCGCCCGGAGTCGATCAGCGCCTCCGGCAAAGCGGGCGGCGTCAGGTCCGGTTCGGAGAAGTCGAACAGATCGAGCAGCGCGTCGGCGTTGGCGTCGCGCCCGGTCATCGCGGGCAGCCCGAACCGCGCGGAGACGAACCGGACCACGCTGGTGTGATCGCTGACCTCGTGGGAGACGTACCCGCGGCGGGCGTAGGGAGAGATCGCGATCAGGGGAACCCGGAACCCGTAGTGATCGAACTTCCGGGTGGCGTCACCGATGGGGTCGAGCGCGTCGGGGATGCACGCCTTGCCCGGGGGCACGCTGTCGTAGAAGCCGCCGTGCTCGTCGTAGGTGAGGAAGATCACCGTCCGCGGCCAGAGCGCCGAAGCGAGCACCGCGTTGATCGTCTTCGCGTTGAAGGCCTGGCCGAGCTGGATGTTGGCCGAGGGGTGCTCGTCGTTCTCCTCGACCGAGCCGCCCTCGTTGTAGGCGGCCTCGACCACCGACACCTCGGGCAGTGTCCCTTGGCCGAG
>JAYVRT010000139.1:0-8074 GCA_043776025.1 Archangiaceae bacterium
AACGCTGATCAACCGAACAACCATGACCGACAACTCCATCGCCCTGCTCACTAAACTACGAGGGGATCTTTGTCTCAGTCACATTGGCAGAGAGGGCAGGCCCTGGCGAATGGCCAGCCTCTTGGCTCGGGTGACCCGGGCACGAGCCGGGGCACACTGACGTTCAGCAGCGGAGGCAACGGCCCGGTGGCGGATCTCGGCAGCTCGGGCAACGCCACCTACCAGGTGAAGCTCTATCCCGGCAGCTACGACGTGATCGTCGACAACGCGGGCCCCTGCTCCATTGGCCCGCTGCCTTGCGGCAGGAAGACGGTGAAGACGATTGCCCTGACGACCTCGGGGGCGCAGGACGTCGACGTCCGGGTGGTTCGGGTCTCGGGTACGCTGACAGTGAATGGCAACCCGCCGTCAAACTCCACCGCGTCGCGCGGGACGATCAGCTTCGACGGGCCCTCGCACCTCGCACTTGTCCTGGGTGCGACCGGTGCGGCGACCTTCAGCGTGCCGCTGTACCCGGGCAGCTATCGGGTCGAGCTCGAAAACCAGACCAACTGTGAGCTCGGGCCGCTTCCATGTCAGAGGCGCCAACTCGACGCGGCAAGAAGCCTCATCGCCGACGGGTCCCTCACCTGGGACCTGCCTGTGGTCGAGGTGGCTGGGGTCGTCACCCTCAATGGCCAGCCGGTGGGAATCCAGTCGGCAAATCCCCGTGGCGAGTTGCTGTTCAGAAATCCAGAGAGTGGGACCATGGCGGTCAGCCTCGGTGCCGGCGGCCCCGCCGGGTACCGCGTTCGGTTGTACTCAGCGGGCTACCAAGTCCTGTTCCGCAACGCCACCGACTGCCAACCGGGTGACACCCAGGCCTTCCCTTGCCAGGGCGAGGCAGAGGTCGTGCCAAGCGCGCTGCTCACGGCGTCCGGCTCGCGGGACCTGGACCTCAAGTCCTTCACGCTCTCAGGCCGGATTCTCGTCAACGCCTTCGAGCCGGCGGCGAGCGGCGCGGGCGCGTCCCGGGCGGTCGTCCGCTTCGCGACATCCGCCTCAGAGCCTGCGTCGCGCAGGCTCACGTCGAGCGGGCCGGCGACCTTCGCCTTGCGTTTGCTGGCAGGACGCTATGACGTCGGGCTTGAGAACGTTGACGATTGCGGGCCAGGCGGCGCCTTGCCTTGCCAAAAGCAGGTGCTCGCCGGTTGCGGGGCACCATGAGGGCCCGACGATGAACGGCACCCTGGTGCGAGGTGGGATCGTGGCTGTCGTCATCGGATTCCTGACCTGCTGCGGAGGAAGTGGTGGCGGTGGTGGCGGTGGCGGCGGCGGTGCCGGTGGTGGTGCCGGTGGCGGTGCCGGTGGCGGTGCCGGTGGTGGGACGGGAGTCATGTGCAGTCCGCCCCTCGTCGCTTGCGGGAGCGAGTGTGTCGACACTCGGAGCGACCCGGGGCACTGCGGGGGATGCGGGCGCATTTGCGCCGGCGGATCCGGTTGCGCAGCGGGCCAGTGTGCTGCTCTTCCGTCAGATTGCACACGGGAACCGTGCCCGTTGTTGGGCTTCTACTGCGACCTCGCGTCGACGCAGTGCCGATCTGGGTGCGTCCTCGACACTCAATGCCCGCCCAAGGAGGCGTGCGACACGTCGACTCGAGTGTGCGCCTGTTCAAGCGGCTACCACCGCTGCGGTGGCGTCTGCGTCTCCAACTCAGCTACTTCCAGCTGCGGTGGGAGCTGCAGTCCCTGCCCCGCTGTCGCGAACGGAGTCGCCGCTTGTGATGGGACCGCTTGCCAGGTCCAATGCAACCCCGGTCTGCATGCCTGTTCCGGGCTCTGCGTCTCGAATACCTCGGTCAACAGCTGCGGGAGTTCGTGTACACCGTGCCCCTCGACCAGCAACGCAAGCGCGACCTGCGACGGCGCCGCTTGTGGGGTCCAATGCAACGCCGGTTACCTGTTGGTGGGCACCAGCTGTCTGCAGATCTTCAACTGGGCTCAGCGAACCCCCGCCGTTTCGCCGCCCGAGAGGATCAGTCATTCGATGGCGTACGACTCCGCGCGCGGGCGTGTCGTTCTCTTCGGGGGTGACGGCGCCGGTTCGCTGCTGCTGGGCGACACCTGGGAGTTCGACGGCACGACCTGGTTGCAGCGGACTGCGGCGCCAGCGCCGCCCCCTCGTCGCGGAGCAGCGATGGCGTTCGACGCCGCCAGGAACCGAGTCGTGCTGTTTGGCGGCAGCGGGAGCTCAACACTCCTCAACGACACTTGGGAGTGGGACGGCGCTTCCTGGACTCAACGGACTTCCTCGAGCGTCCCCCCGGCGCGCTCCTTCCATGCGATGACCTTCGATGCAGTGCGAAGCCGAGTCGTCATGTTTGGCGGCGCAGTGTCCTCTCAAACCCTGAACGACACTTGGGAGTGGGATGGCACGACCTGGGTACAACGCACACTCGCGGCTTCGCCTGGCGGGCGGACCCAGCATGCGATGGCCTATGACGCCGCGCGCAGCCGAGTCGTCCTCTTCGGCGGTTATCAGGTCGCTGCTGACGTCTGGGAGTCAGACGGGACCAACTGGACGTCCCACGCCGTCGGCTCGGGGCCGCAAGCTGTCGCTGCCCCGTCGATCGCCTACTACCCGTCGCGCGTCGTCCTCTTCGGAGGCACGCCGGCATTCTCGACTTCGCTATCGTCCGAAACCTGGGAGTGGGATGGGGTCAGCTGGAGTCAGCGCCTCACGGCTTCGGCACCGCCAGGTCGCCGGCTCGCGGCGATGGCCTACGACGCGGTTCGCGGGCGGGTCGTGCTGTTTGGAGGCGTGGGTCCGAACGGAGCCAGGCGCGGGGACACATGGGAGTACGGGCCGTAAACGTACAGTCCGGTGCAGGTGGATCGGCCAGTTTGACCCGCAGGGAAGCGTCGGCCTGGCGGAGTCCTCGCGGACGCCGAAGCGGTCGCCCAAGGCGATCCCTGTGGCTGTGGGTTAGCGCCAATGCTGGTCACTTAGTCGGCGCTACTCAGTTCGCGGATTCGTCGACCCGGTCCATTCGTTGAACCCGGTGACCACGAGCCGCGGTTTTTCCCTTCAAAGGGCCTTTGAAGCCGAGGAGGCTCTGGGTCAGCCCTAAGGGCGCTGGCTGGCTTCGTCGGCAAGGCGGGCGGCCTCGAGCAACAGGCCGGTCGTACCGGTCTGAATGCGGTCTTCGCGCTCCACTGGCTCGAACGAAAACGCGAAGGTGCCCTGTTCCCAGCCGAGCACTTCGATCACCTTCGCAACCGGCTGGTCGACCTTTCCATTCGTCTCGACGTCGAGGATTCGCCCGCTGCTGATGAAGAGCGCGGCCCTGTTCCCCTTCTGTTCCAGGCGCAGCACCCCCGTCATCCGCTCCATCTCGAAGAACACCAGCAAGCTGGGCGGCTTCAGCTGCCCGAGCTCGCCCTCGAGGTGGCGCAGCGAGGCATTCTTCTTCTTGCCCGTCACCGGGACGGCGGCGTCCATCACCTGTTGCGCGTCAACGAGCTTGAGGAGCTCCCTGATCTGCGGGTGCTCGGTGAGCAGCTGCGGCGCGGCGCTGGGCGGCAGGCACAGCGCGGTGGTGCGGACCCGCGCGGTGACGGTGGTGACGGCCGGCTCGCCAGTGAGAAACGAGCCCGAACCAAACGCCGCGCCCGCGGTCAGCTCGCCCATCGAGACTTTCTTGCCGTCGACGACCCGCGTCACCTCACAGCGGCCGTCGAGGATCACGTGCAGCCCGCTGGCCTTCTTGCCCTCGATCTGCAGCCGGGTGCCCCGGTCGACCTCGACCTCCTTGAAGCGGCCGACAAGCCCTCGCACCTTCTCGGAAGGAATGGTTCGAAACAGCGGCGAGGTCTGCACCAGATCCGAGAACAGGCGCTCGCGGTAGAAGCGGCGCATCACCTTCTGGACGCTGGGGTGCTGCTCGATCAGCGCGTCGAGCGTCTCACGGGTCAGCTCGAACAACTCGGCCGCGGTGTCCGCCACCACCGTCGCGGTGCGCACGCCGCTCCCGAGCAGGGCAATCTCTCCGAAGAAGGTGTTGGGCCCCAGGCGGTTGATCACCCGAGGCGGACCGTCCTTGCGCTGCTTCTCGACGCGCAGCGTGCCGGTGACGACGACGAACAGCGAGTCTCCGAAGTCCCCTTCGCTGGTCACCGTCTCACCGGGTTGAACCCGGTGGAGCTCCAATCGGGGCAGCAGCCAGAGGAAGGCGCCACGCGAAAGATCCGAGAACAGCGGCACGTGCGGCAGCGTGCCGGCATCGACGTTCAGCTCGAAGGTGTCTGCCTCGTCGAGCGTGGGCAGCTCGACTCCCTGCACCACCGGCAGCGCCTCTTCAGCCACCGCTGGCGGCGCCTGCCGCGGGCGCCCACGGGATGCGCTGGGCACAGACACGGTGACCGGCGCCACCGCCGCGCTGGTGCGGGCGAAGAGCTCGGCAAGGACCCGCTGCGTGGCGGTGTGGTTCGGATCAATGGCCAGAATCGCGCGGCAAGACGCGATCGCTCCCATCAGGTTGCCTGCCGCCGCGTGGGTCCCGGCGACGACCCGGTAGCACTCGATCGCCGGCGCTGGATGACCCAGCTGGGCGTAGAGGTCTCCCAGCATTCCGCGCAGGACCAGGTCTTCGGGAGCCTGAATCAGCGCGGAGATCAGGTGCTCGACGGCCCGCACCGGCTGTCCCTGCTGAACGAGCGCCCGGGCGGCGCGGTGGAGCTCACGGTGGTCGATCATGGGGGGGCGCGAGGGCTTTTGACACGAGCCGCAGAACTGCGGCAAGCGCCGACGCACAGCCGGCGCCCTGCTATGTCGATTCCATGGCCCACCGTTTTCCTGCCGACTCACCGATGCACGCCTTCGCCGAGGAAGAGGTCGACGCGATCTTCGCGGCCGGCAAGGAGCGCCAGTGCCCTGCGAACGAAGTGGTCCTCACCGAGGGCGAGCCGGGGGACTCGATGTTCTTCGTCCTCGAGGGCCATGTCGAGGCGAGGCTTCACAGCGGCCAGACGGTGCGCGGGTACGAACCCGGCGCGTACTTCGGCGAGTTCTCCTTCATCAATCCGGGCCATCGCCGCAGCGCCACCATCGTGGCCACCACTGCCGCGCGGCTGCAGGTGCTTGACCAGGCAAGCGTCCAGTCGCTGCTCGCCACCCACCCGAAGGCGATCGTCACGCTCGTCCGGCGGGCCTGCGCCTTTCTCGTCAACACCGAGCGCGCCCTCACCGACGATCTGCGGCGCCGCAACACCGAACTGCAGAGCATCATCAAGAAGCTCGAGTTCACGCGAAAGCAGCTCGACCAGGAAGAAGAGCTCGCCCGCACCGACGGTCTGACCGGGCTCTTCAACCGCCGCTGCTTCGACGCCGAGCTGCCGGTGTTCATCGAGCGCGCCCGCGCGATCGGCTCGGGCCTCGCCGTCGTCTACCTCGACCTCGATCACTTCAAGCTGGTCAACGACACCCTGGGCCACGCGGCCGGCGACTTCGTGCTCCGCGGCGTCGCGCAGATTCTCCAGAAAGGCGTCCGCAAAACCGACCTGCCCTGCCGGCTGGGGGGCGACGAGTTCGCCGTGCTTCTGGCTGACCTCGGCGAGCCCGCCGCCAAGAGCCGCGCCGAAGTGCTGCGCGCAGCCATCGCCGCGATGGAGCACCCCGGCAACGACCAGGGCATTCGCATCACCTCGTCGATCGGTGGAACCCTTTACCGGCCCGGCGAGCCCGTCGAAGCGTTGCTTCACCGCGCCGATGAAGCGCTCTACGCCGCCAAGCGCGCCGGCCGGAACCGCGTCGGCTGGGTCTGAGCCCTTCCGCTGTTCAGGGGCAGCTTCCGTTCGCACAGCCCGCGCACGGGTGGCCACAGCCGCCGCAGTTGAGGACGTCCGTCGCCAACTGCGCTTCGCAGCCGTCGTTCATCATCCCGTTGCAGTCGGCGAAGCCTGGGTCGCACGCTCGACTGCACCCAAACGGCAGGCACAGCCGCTTCGCGTGAGGAACGCTGGGGCATTTGCTGCCGCAGCCCCCGCAGTTGTCGGGGTCGAAGCGCGGGTCGGCACAGCGCGACCCTCCGTCGCAGGCGATCAACGGAAACGCGCAGCCCGGGCCGCAACTGCCCATCGAACACAGAGCCCCGGGACTGCAAGGGCTCCCACAGCCGCCGCAGTTCTGGTTGTCGGTCGAGAGCATCACGCACTGCCCAAGGCAGGCCATCTGCGCGGGCGCGCATTGCAGCTGGCAGGAACCGCCGAGGCAGCGATCTCCCGGCGAACACTGGCCGGTGCAGCCCCCGCAGTGTTGAACGTCGGTGTTGGTGTCCACGCACGCCGGCCCGCAGGCGGTCAGACCGCTGGTGCAACCGGCGCGACACTGGCCGAGCTCGCAGGCGGCGCCGGGAGGACACGGCAGGCCGCAGCCTCCGCAGTTCAGCGGGTCGTAGCGCGGGTCGGTGCAGGTCGGCCCGCACCGCTTCAAAGGGTCCGCGCAGCCGTCGAGCACTCCGCAGCGCCCGTCGACGCAGCTGGCCGCCGAACAGTCGCCGTTGCGAAGGCACTGCTTGCCCAAGGCACAGCCGGGACAACCGCCGCCGCAGTCCACGTCGCTCTCCGCGCCATTGTGGTGTCCGTCGCCGCAGCTCGGCTGTGCGCAGGCGCCGCTGGCGCAGACGTCGCTTTCGCAATCGGCGGACACCGCGCACCCTGCTCCGGTCGTGCACGGGCCGCACCCGCTTCCACAGTCGACGCCGGTCTCTTTCCCGTTTTGCCTGCCGTCGCGGCAGCTGGGCTCGACGCACACGTGTCGAACGCAGACCTGGCTCTCGCAGTCGGACGGCGTCACGCAGGCGCGAGTCACCGCGCAAGGCGCACACGCGGGGCCGCCGCAGTCGACGTCGCTCTCTTCTGCGTTGCGGTGGTTGTCGCTGCACGTGCCGGCGGGCGGAGGACACCCGGTGGCCAGCGCCGCGAGCGCAACGATCAACAGCCGTTGCATAGGAGCACCCCGTTGCAGTTGGTGTAGCCAAGCGGACACGGCCCAAGCGGAACCGAGGTGGGCCTGAGGATCTGCATCGCGTCCTGGCAATCGCAGCTCAACAGCCCGTTGCAGGCCTCGCAGTTCACGCAGGTCACCTGGTAGCTGCCGGCCGGCGGCACGCCGCAGCACCGCCCCAGCACGCAGCTGTCGCTCGCCACGC
The DNA here is from genome assembly GCA_043776025.1 of Archangiaceae bacterium. Lineage (GTDB taxonomy): Bacteria > Myxococcota > Myxococcia > Myxococcales > Myxococcaceae > JAYVRT01. The sequence continues at coordinate 7,188 of JAYVRT010000139.1, forward strand.
AGAGGCGGCCGCAGATGCCGCAGGCGAGTGGATTGGAGCCGAGATCCGCCTCGCAGCCGTCGACCGGCATGCCGTTGCAGTCGGCGAAGCCGGGCTGACAGGGACCCATCGCGCACGTGCCGCCCGTACAGGCTGGGCCCGCGTTCGCTGGAATCGGACACGGCTGGTTGCACCCGCCGCAGTTGGCTGGATCATTCTGCGAATCGACGCAGGCCGTCGGCCCCGTCGCGCAGATCGACAGCGGCGCCGTGCAGCCCGCTGAGCACTGGCCCGCCAGACAGCCCGAGCCCTGCGCGCAGGCCTTGCCGCACATCCCGCAGTTGAGCGGATCGCGGTCGAGCGCGACGCAGCTGGCGCCGCACGCCATCTGGCCGACGGGGCACCCAAAGAAGCACTGCCCGGAAACGCAGATCTGCGCGGCCGGGCACGCCTTGCCGCAGCCTCCGCAGTTCGCCGGGTCGGACGCAGGGTTAATGCAGGCCGGGCCGCACGGAATGCTGCCTCCGGTGCAGGGAACGCGACAGCTGCCCCCCAGACAGGCCTGCGAAGAGGGACAGACGACGCCGCAGCCTCCACAGTTGCCGCGGTCGAACAAGGGCTGGACGCAAGCGCCGCCGCAGGCCAACAGCGGAGCTCCGCACGGATCGCCGCAGCGCCCGTCGACGCAGGCCCCAGACCCGCAGTCGGTGTTCTTGATGCACTGGCCACCGGCGCCGCACCGCGCGCACCCCCCCCCGCAGTCGACGTCGGTCTCTTTGCCGTTTCGCTGGCCGTCCGTGCAGGAAGGGACAGCACACACGCTGCCGACACACGCGCCGTCTGCGCAGTCGGCTGAAGACGCACAGTGCAGCGCAAGCGGGCACGGCGAACAGGGGCCGCCACAGTCG
>JAYVRT010000140.1:0-2455 GCA_043776025.1 Archangiaceae bacterium
ATGATCAACCCCGCCGCCAGCGGCAGCAGCCCCGGCGCGGCGAGCCCGTAGCCGAGGTAGGTCGTTTCCTTGCTGTAGCAGGAGGTTCCCTCCCGGCAGGCGTAGAGCACCGCGAACCCGCCGGCGCCCAGCACCAGCCCGCCGAGCGTCAGCCCGAGGCCGAGGAGGAACAGGTCGGTCTTCGCGTGGGCCACCGGGTCCAGCTGGCCTTCGCTCCCCTCGAGCAGGTGCAGCTTCGACGGGCTGGTGACACCGGACGCGTGGGCCGTACCGGTGACGAGGACGAGGACGAGGGCGAGGACGAGTGGGTTCTTCATCGCCCGCGATTATTGGCCGCCCTGCGCACCCAAAGACAACTTTCGCCCGGACTACTCGGCGACCGGGGCCGGGCCGCGCTGGGTCCTGCGCAGCGTCACCTGGGGAAGGAACACGGTGAGGAGGAAGGCGAGCGCCGCCAGGCCGAGCGCGACGCGGTAGACGGCGACCATCGCGTCGGTGAAGGAGCGCTTCACCGCGAGGCCAATCGCGTCGATCGCGTTGAACGCCTGCGCCTGCGCGTTCTTCAGCCCCGCCTCGACGCCGCTGATCGCCCGCGCCTCGGCCTCGGCGCCGAACGTCTCGGCCAATTCCTTCAGCTGCGCCTGCGCATCGGTGACCCGCTTCTCGCGCTCCTCGGGTGAGAGCTTCCACGGCTCGGCCGCGCCCATCGCCGGCCGCATCGGCGGCGGCAGCACCGCGACCAGCGCCTTCCACTGCTGCTCATCCTTCGCGCTGGTCGCCAGCTGCGCCCCGAGCGCCTCGAACTTCGAGCGCACTTGCGCCTTCGGGCCGCCGTCGGCGATCGTCTGCTCCAGCCGCGGGTCGGAAAGGCCCGAGCTCTTCACCATCGCCGCCGACAGGCCGTCACCCTGGATCGCCTTGACCGCCAGCACCCGCGAAGTCTCGAAGCGCTCGGCGATCGACGCCTTGACCTTCGCTGGGTCGAACTTGCCCGCGCCGGCCCGGCCGCCGCCTTCTTCACCGCCGCCGCTGGTGTCGCCGCTCTGGAACTTCTCGAACTGGCTCTTGAGCTGCGGAGGCAGGTTGGCGGTCGCCTCCGCGCTGTAGCGGTTCATCCCCGAGCCGAAGGTGCTGGCGAAGAGCGTGCCGGCGACGGCGATGCCGATCGTCGCTCCCATCTGGCGAGAGAAGGTGCCGATCGCCGTGGCGGCGCCCATCTGGTGGGGGCCGACCGAGTTCTGGACCGCGATGGTGTAGAGCGGAATCGCCGGCCCCAGGCCCAGGCCGACGAGGATCATCTTCACCGTCACCTCGGCCTGGGTCGAGTCGAAGCGCAGGGTGAAGGCCATCACCGAGAAGCCGATCATCAGCAGCACCAGCGAGACCAGCATCAACACCTTGTACTTGCCCAGCCGCGAGACCAGCTGTCCCGAGACGACGTTGCCGAAGAAGATCCCGAACACCAGCGGGCTGATCGTCAGCCCCGAGGCGGTGTTGGTGACCCCGACGACCTTCACCATGTAGAGCGGAAGGAAGATCAGCGGCGACATGAAGGCCGCGCCGTTGACGAAGATGGTCGCGTTGCCGATCGCGAAGACCCGGTTCCTGAACAGCGAGAGGTCCACCAGCGGCTCGGCGGTCACCCGCTCGACGAGGAAGAAGGCGGTGAGGAAGGTGAGCGCCGCGGCGAAGAGCGCGAGGATCTGCCAGCTGCCCCAGAGCCAACCGGCCTCGCCGACGCGCAGCTGCAGGCGGCCGAACGAGAGCGCCAGCAGCAACGGCACCAGCCCCAGCGCCAGCAGCAGCGCCCCGAGGATGTCCACCTTCGGTGGGGCGGCCAGGTGGCGCCGCAGCGGCGGCATGCGGGTGACGATGAAGAACACCGCGACCGCGCCGATCGGCAGGTTGATGAAGAAGACCCAGTGCCAGCCGAAGTGGTCGGTGATCGCTCCGCCGAGCAGCGGGCCGACGAGGCTGGCGAGCCCGAAGACCGCGCCGAAGATCCCCGAGTACTTGCCCCGCTCGGCGGGAGGGAAGATGTCGGCGATCACCGCGAAGGCGGTGGTGAAGAGCGAGGCGCTGCCAATTCCCTGCAGCGCCCGAAAGGCGATCAGCTGCCCCGCGCTCTGCGACAGGCCGCACAGCGCCGAGGCGGTGAGGAAGATGCCGATCCCGGTGAGGATGATCGTCTTGCGGCCATAGAGATCCGAAAGCTTGCCGTAGACCGGCACCAGCACCGTGCCGCCCACCATGTACGCGGTGGTGATCCAGACGTAGAGCGCGTTGGGGATGTGGAGCGCGTCCTGGATCGCCGGGCCCGCGGTCGAGACCACGTTCTGATCCAGCGCCGCGAGGAACATCGCGACCATCACCCCCGCGAGGGTGAAGACCTTCTGTTGGCGCGTCAGCTCCGGAACATCAGCGGGGACTGCGGCCACGGAAGACAGAGATCAGG
>JAYVRT010000141.1:0-8049 GCA_043776025.1 Archangiaceae bacterium
GGCGGCGAGGCCCTTGACCGCGTGGAACCCGCTGACGTGCGCCGCCACCCGCGCTTCGTCGACCCCGCCCTGGGCGATCAGCGCGTTGAGGAAACCGAGGAAGAAGAACACGTCGGTGTCCGGCCGGATGAAGACGTGCTCGCCGGCCGCCTTCGCGGTCTCGGTGCGCCGGGGGTCGACGATGAAGATCCGGCCGCCCCGCGCCTGCATCGCCTGGAGCGCACCCGCCGGGTTCGGCACCTGGAGGAAGCTCCACTTCGAGACCACCGGGTTCGCGCCGACGATGATCAGGCACTGGGCGCGGTCGAGATCGGGGAAGGGCTGGGTGAAGGGGAAGCCGTAGAGCTCTCGCGCGACCGCGAACTTGTTGGCGCAGTCCTGGGTCGACGACGAGTACATCGATTTGCTGCCGACCCCGGTCATGAAGCCCTGCGCGAACACCGGGTGGAGCACGCTGAAGCCCGCCGCGGTCCCCACGTACATCGAGATTGCGTCTGGCCCGTCGGAACGGCGCAGCGCCTTCACCTTCGCGCCGATCTCGCCAATCGCCTGGTCCCAACCGATCTTCTCCCAGCGATCGCCCACCCGCTTCTCAGGCTGGCGCAGCCGGTCGGGAGAATCGTAGAGCTTGTGCTGGAGCAGCCCCTTCGGACAGGAGAACCCCTGGGTCGCGACGTGGTCCCGATCGGGGTGAATCTCGGTCACCTGGCCGCCCTGCGTCGTCACCTCCAGCCCGCACAGGGATTCGCAGATGCGACAGAAGGTAGGGCTCGTCTGGGTGGTCATCGGGACGGTGCTGTTACCAGTTGAGGTTCACATTCTCGAGACCCTGGTAGGTTCCGCTGATGGACGTCGACGTGGCTGGGTTCTGCGTTTGGTTTTCAAACCACGCGCTGCGGCTGCGCGCGATCGCAGCCGAGGACGCCATCGAGGAGATTCACGCCCGGCTGGCGAAGGTCTCTGCTGGGCTCGCGGCGGAAATCCACGAAGGGGAGGACGTCAGCGGGCTCGTCCTGGGTTGTCACGGCAAGCCCGAGCTGCTCCCCCTCGCCCGGGAGATCGGCGCAGCGCTGGGCGAGCCGCACGGCTGGGCGGTGACGGTCAAGCCCGCCTGAGTTTTGGGTGACCTCAGGGGCAGGCGACGACCTTGAACTTTCCGAGCCAGGCGTGCGAGCCCGTGGCCGGCATCGGCTCGCTGGTGATGCACTGCCCGGCGGTGGCGGCGACTGGGGTGACGCCGGCCTTGTTGCTGGAGAGCTTGAAGTTTCCACTGACGATCTTCATCCCGCCCGCGAACGTCGCAGTCTTGGTGACCGCCTGAATCGTCGGGGTCGGCCCGGTGAGCGCAGCGACGTAGCTCTCGTCGAGCAGCCAGCCGTCGACCGTGGCGCCTTCCAACGTGCGCAGGCGGTCGAAGAGGAAGGTGAGCGCCAGGTTGAACTCGGGGTTGACGCGGATCAGCGGAGTTCCGCCGTTGGGGTCCTTCTGAAGCTTGAGGTCGAACGACCGTCCCGACAGAGCGTTGAGATCCGCAGTGAAGATCTTCGTCGTTCCGTAGGTGACCGAGGTCTGCGCGCTGCCCAGGCTCAGGTGGCCGATCGCCAGGTCCTGCTGGCCGTCGGCGAGCACCAGTCCGAAGGTGAGGCCGCCGAGCGTCAGCTTCATCGGTGTCGTCGACGGCAGCTGCTGCGGCGGCGGCAAGGTGCACAGCAGGTTCACGCAGGTCGACGTGAAGGTCGCGCTGGTGGAGGTGCAGTCCGCGGTGACCTTGCACGACGACGCTTTGGTGCTGGGGGCTGCCGGCGCGATGTCGCGGTAGACGCCGCCGTACTCGGTGGAGCCAAGGTCGTAGTTGAAGGACAGGCGCTTCGACGGCGCATCAGCGCGAATGCTGTAAATCGGCGTGCGCGCGGCGGTGCGGAACGAACGGGTGATGCCATCGGAGAGCACCTCGAGGCGGAGATCCTTGAGCGCCGAATAGGACAGGGTGAAGTCCTTCGGGCCGTTCTTGAGCAACTTCAGTTCCAATACGCCTTCCAGTGCCGTGAGTTGGCTGGTCACAGTGGGATTGCCCGAGGTCGCGGCCTGGACCGTCTCGTAGGCGTTCTTCGCCTGAGCGAGGTCCACCTGGATCGCCAGGCTGTCCTGCCGAACCTGCAGCGTGAAGGCCTCGTACTTCTTCGCGCCGATCAGCACAGTCAGGTCCATGCCGTCGCCCGGCTGCGGCGTGCCGCGAACGCGCACCTCGATCTTGTCCACCATGTCGATGCAGGACTTCGAGGCGGGAGTGGTTCCGTCGGTGCAGAGGTCATCGCCCTTGAACAGGAAGATCACTGAGCCGCCTCCGCTGGACTCGACGTTGGCTTCGGTGAAGATGCGGTCGACGAACTTCCGCGCGGAGGTGATCGTCGCGTCAGCGCTGTTCGACGCAGGGACGGTCGGCCGGGTCACCGAGCCGCTCGCGCCGGTGTTGTAGCTGTCGACGATCGCATCGACGGCCTTGAGCTCGTTGGCGACCTGGGCGGCCGTCATCGCTTCCTGGATCAGCGCCGAGACCTGGTCCCCGGTCTTTTGGGCCACCTCCTTGGCGGTTGGCGGCGGCGTGCAGGCGATCAGGGCAACAGCGGAGAGCGTCAGCGCGATACGGGCGTTCAGGTTCATCGGTACCCCCAGGAGAAAGGCCGTTCTTCGGTCACCGGCCTGACACCCCAGGCGGCCCTGGAGCGCAAAAGAAGTCTCCGAAAACCAGCGGGCGGCGCGGTCGCTGAGGCAGGGCACAGCCGTTGTCGAGGGTGCGGCAGCGGCGCTTAGTTCGGATCCTCGGCGGGTGCCTCAGCGGGCGGAGCCTCGGGAGCCGCTTCGGGCGCAGGGTGAGGTGCTTCGGCTTCCTGCTGCTCGCGATGCCCGGGAGGCGCCGCGATGTCGTGCTCGATCGCCGGCTCTGGAGGCTCCGCGGGCTCGGGCGTCACCTCGTGCGGGTGCTCGAGGTCCACCTTGGCGAGGGTCGTCTCGTCCCAGGTCGAATTGTAGGACTGCTCGTCGATCAGCTCGGAGTGAATCTCGTAGTTCGCCTCGAGCGCTGCCAGCTCGGCGGGCGTCTGGTAGTCGAGTGTCAACAGCTCACCGGGCGCGGCGGAGCCCTCGTAGCTGTCGAATCTCGACCAGGTGTTGAGTTCGACCGAAGTAAATTCGCTGACGTGAATCGCCTCGCAGAAGTAGCCGACGTCGCCAGGGTAGAAGCAATGATCGAACGTGTACGCGAGCTCCGCGCGGGGGATGCTCGCCAGCTCGAGGTAGACATCGCCTACGTACCAATAGGTCTCGGGCACCCCGACGAACACTGCGTCGAACGATCGGTCGTAGGTCCAGTAAGCGTACCGCTGCTGGTCGTAGGCCTGATCGAGGGCGAGAATCAGCGCCCCGATCGTCACCGCGGCGCCGACGCCGATCGCGGCGCCAATCAGCCCCGCCTTGGCCGGAGACATCGATGGATCGGCGGCGTTGGGCACCCACTGCTTGCCAGGCATGTTGGCAATCAGCTTTTGCTTTTGGGCGGCGACTGCGAGCGCGTGGCTACGCGACGATCTGCGCGTCAAATCGCAGCTGCCGACCGCCCGCCTCAATCTCGTCGCCCGGCATCAACAGATGCTCCAGGGTGAACTTCGAAGACAGCTTGCACGGATGGCCGTTCAACACGAACGCGCTGTCCTCGGCCGTTTCGCCGCGCAGGCGCCAACGCCGGTCGGTGAACGAGAGCTGCAGCTCTCGGGTGAGCGTCACCGGCTGCTCGCGGTTCAGCTCAAACCGCCCCGCACCGCCTTCGAGCCACGCCGCGCCGAACTTCTGCTTCTCACGCGGCGCGAGGTAGTTGCCCATCATCGGGCGCTCGTGGACGAGCTCCGTGGGCTCGGAGAAGAACGGACCCAGCGTCAGCTTGCGCAACGTCGGGTGTGAGGAGCTGCCCAGCTGCGCGAACACCGAGGTCAGCGCCTCGAGTCGGTCGTGCGGCAAATCGAGATGCAGCGTCTGAAGAAATCGCGTCAGCGGAGACGCGAGCAGCGCCTCGACGACCCGATCGAGCCGCGGCTCGTCGCCGGAGTATCGGTTGAGGCCGGTGCGAAGCCGCCGCGGCGTGCCTCGAAGCGTGATGTGCGCCGCGTGACCGAAGAGCCAGCGCACGTCGAGGTGCTCGGGCGACGCCCACAGCGGCGGCTGTTCATAGGGCCCCCACTCGCGGGTCTGCTGCGCGACGCGTTGCCCGCGTGGGTCGCCGCGCTCGAGCAACGCATCTCCGTACACGCCCCACAGCCCGCCGTCGTTCGGGTGCTCACCCAGGCGCGCCTCCAGCTCGAGCAGGAGCGGATCGGGCGGGGCCAGGTACGGCTCGCCGAGCGTAAACAGCACGATGACGTCGCCGAAGTAGATCTGGTCTCGATTGAAGATCGGCGCCCGCACGATCTTCTCCGCGGGCTTGTTGCCCCTGCCGAGAAAGGTGCCGCCCGAGCTGTTGAGATCGCGAACCTCGAAGCCATCTGAGACTCGACTTATCTCGGCGTGCTGACGGGAGAGTCGATCGCTGTCGATGTGCAGCTCGCACCCGGGGTCTCGACCGATGCGCCCCCGCTCACCGACTTCGACCCTTCGACCGGTGCGGAGGATGTTCAGGTAGGCGCGCTGCACCCGCTCATCCTAGCTCGATCGTGTTGCCGACCTGCCCGCCGCGGAGCGTGAGCCCGGCGCGATTGAATTTCGGCCAGACTCCCTCAGTCCATCGCCAACCTTCTTCCCCGGAGTGCCCCTTGCGTTTCTTCCCGCTGCTCGCCGTTGCGCTGCTGGCCCAGACTGCCCGTGCCGATCCACTCAGTGACGTCTGCAGCCAGTTGATCGGCTCACAGGTCACCCAGTGCATGGCGGCGGGAAACGGACAGCAGATCAGCTCCTCGGCGGTCGAGCAGTGCGGTCACTTGATCGGCTCCCAGGTGGTCAGCTGCGTGGCGGCGATCGCCGGCAAAGACTACTCGCCAGGCGAAGCGAGCACCTGCGGCGGGCTGATCGGCAGCCAGGTGATCGACTGTTTCCGCCACAGCGGCAGGGCCCACCCGTACGCGCCGCCGCCCCCTGGGCCTGGGCCGGGGCCGGGGTCAGGGCCGGGGCCAGGACGGGGGGTCAACAACTCGGAGATCCGCGCCGAGATCGCCGCTGCGATCGAGCAGCTGCGGGCAAATGATCCCGCGGGCGCCGAGACCCGGTTGCGCCGGTTGCTCCGCGATCTGCGCTGAGCTCAGCACGGCAACCTCCAGCGGCTCAGCAGCCGCCGTCGAACTTCCCACCGTCCGGAAGCTTCCCGCCATCGCAGCCACCATCGAACTTCCCCGCGTCGGCGCCACCATCGACCTTGCCGGCGTCGGTGCCTGCATCCACGCCCGCGTCGAACCCGGCGTCGGTTCCTGAGTCACTGCCGGCGTCGACGCCGCCGTCGACCTCGCTGCCCCCGTCGTTCGCCGGCCCCGTGCCCTTCTGGCAGGACCCTTTGACGCACCAATACCCGGCATCGGAGAGGCACTGGGTCTCCTGCCGGAGCGCGGTCGGATCGCACGGCTGCCCTTCGGGATCGAAGCTGGTGAGGAAGTAACACCCGCTGAGCACCAGCAGCCCCGCCCAGGCCAGCTTCTTCACGGGCCGACCACCACCAGCGCCGACTTCTCGAAGTCGATGACCCGCGCCGCGACCGCCTGCACGTCGTCGAGCGTCACCGCGGCGATCTCGTCGGCGTAGCGCAGGTAGCGGTCTGGCCCCAGGCCGTAGGTCGCATCGAGCGCCATCACCCCCGCGCGCGCGCCGTTTCGCTGCAGGCCGACCTCGTGCACCCCCATCAGGTGCTGCCGCGCGCGATCCAACTCCACCGGAGCGACGCGCTGGTCGCGCACCTTGGTCAGCTCGAGGCGAATCCCCGCGAGGGCCTGCTCCACCTTCTCCGGGCTGGTGCCGATGTAGACGGCGAAGTACCCGGGGTCGACGCCCTCGAGCGACATCGACGAGACGCTGTAGCAAAGCGACTGCTTGTCCCGCAGCTCGAGGAAGAGCCGGCCGCTCTGCCCCGACAGCAGCGTCGAGAGCACCTCGAGCGGGCGGCGCCAGGCGTCGGTCACCCGAGCTCCGGGGAAGCCGAGCACCACGTGCGACTGCGCCTTCTGCAGCACCTTGCGCGCCGTGCGCGGGCCGTCCCACGGAGCCTCCGCCCCCAGCTGCGCCGGCGCGGGGTGCGGCCGGCTCTCCCCGAACGCCGCCTCCGCCTGCTTCAACACCCTCTCCACGTCGACGTCGCCCACGACGGCCAGCGTCATCTGCGAGACGTCGAAGTTCTCGGCGTGAAACTGACGCAGCCGCTCGGGTGTCAGCGCCTTCACCGGCTCGGTCTCGCCCAACATCGACAGCCGGTAGGGGTGCGAGCGGTAGAGCGTCTTCGCGAACAGCTCGAAGGCCACCGAGCTGGGGCGATCGTCGCGGCTGTGGATGTCCTGCAATTGGCGCTGGCGCTCGCGGTCGAACTCTTTGGCGTCGAAGGAGGGGGCGCGCAGCACCTGGGCGAAGAGCGCGAACGCGTCCTCGAAGTACTTGCTCAAGAACTCGCCGCGCAGCGAGAAGCTGCTGCGGCCGGGCACCGTCGACATCCCACCGCACAGCGCGTCCACCGATTGAGACACCTGCTCGGCGGTGAGATCCTTCGTGCCCCGGCAGAGCGTACGCGCCAGCAGCGCGGTCATCCCGTTGACCTCGGGCGTCTCGCGACGAAGCCCACCGGGGAAGGTCGCCCGCATCGCGAACAGCGGCACCGCCGTCTCGCGGCGGACGATCACCGTCGCGCCCGATGAAAGCCGGTGGATCTTCAGCGGCACCGCTGGCGCCCGGCTCAGGGCCGAGACCTTCGGCAGCTTGGTCTCCCCGCGCTTCACCTGCACGCCCGAGCTGCGCCCCAGGCTCGCCTTCACCGCGGCCTCGTCGAGCGCACAGTCGGCCGGTAACAGCCCGCTGACCACCGCCTCGTCCCAGCGGAAGTAGCGCCGCGCGACCTCGAGCAGCCGGGCGGGGGTCAGCTTCGCCACCGCGGCGTAGTACTTCGGCTCGACCTCGAGCCCGCCGATCGTCTGGTAGTAGCCCATTCGCCGCGCCAGGCCCTGGGCGGTTTCGCGAGAGTAGACGCTCTCTGATTCGACCAGCGCCTGCACCGTCTGCAGCTCGGCGGGGTCGACTTCAGCAAGCGTCGCGCCGCGCAGCACGTCTACCGCCGCGTCGAACGCCGCGCCGCACGTCTGGGTCGAGGTGGTGAGCGAGAGCGCGAACAGCCCCGGGTCCTTCGGGGTGTAGGCCCAGGTCGAGGCGTCGTTGCAAAGCGCGCGGCGCCGCTTCACCTCGACCGAGAGCCGGCTGCTGTCGCCCTGCCCGAGCACCATCGCCAGCACGTCGAGCGCCGGCACGTCCTCGTGGTCCACCGCGGGGCAGGGGAAGGCGAGGTGGAGGTAGGCCTCCTTGACCTCTTCGCGCTGCAGCTTCACCTGCTGGCCCTGGCGCATCGGCTCGCTCGCCCGAGACGGCGGCGCCACCGTCGGCCGGCCCCAATCTCCGCCGAACAGCTCCTGGGCCCAGTCGCGCAGCTGGCCCTGGGTGAAGTCGCCCACCGCGGCGAGCGCGATGTTCTTCGGGGTGTAGTGGCGGCGGTAGAAGCCGAGCATCCGGTCGCGGGTGTGGCTGCGGACGTCAGCCTCGAAGCCGATCACCGGGCGGCCGTACGGATGCCGGGTGTAGGCGGCGGCGAACAGTTCCTTGCTCGCGCGGCGCGACGGGGTGTCGAGGCTGCGCTTGATCTCTTCGCAGACGACCTCGATCTCCCGGGTCAGCTCGGTGGGGTCGAACGCCGAGTTGCGCACGGCGTCGGCGAGGACGTCGAGCCCCTCGCGGGCGAATCGGCTCGCCATCACCACGTCGCAGACGGTCTGGTCGTAGCTGGTCCAGGCGTTGATCTCTCCCCCGTGCGCCTCGACGCTGCGGGCG
>JAYVRT010000142.1:0-8033 GCA_043776025.1 Archangiaceae bacterium
TGAACGTCTTCGCGCCGAACTCTTCCTTCTCGAGGTTCGGGGTCGGCAGCTTCGCGCTGCTGGAGATGGGGCGCGCCGGGTCAGGAGGCAGCGCCTTCAAGAAGACGTTGGGGAGCCCGACGATGACGTGGAAGTGTTTTCCGTACGGCAGGAAGTTCAAGAACGTGAGGACGATGCACAGGTGGGTCCAGAACGCGACGACGCCGAAGGTGTGCAGCGTGCTGTCGGGCAGCCGCTGCAGCATGTTCGCCACCAGCGAGGTCACCGGCTCGTACTGGGACCAGAGGACGCCCTGCTCGCGCAGGTGCGAGGCGCCGAAGACGAACTCGGTCACCATCAGCCCGCCGATGAAGCCGAGGATGAGGATCGCCTCCCACGACTTGGTCATCCGGTCCGGCTTGACGAGGAAGCGGATGACCATGAAGTAGACGACACCGACGACGGCGAGCCCGGCGAAGAGGTCCTTGAGCACCAGGTAGCCGCCGTACGCCTGCAGCAGCCCGGTGTGCTCGACCCAGAACGGCGCGGCGAGGTTGCCGAGCAGGGCGATCGCCGGCTCGGAATACCCCATCACGAACATCATCACCGTGCGCAGCTGCACCACGAGGAAGGCGAAGAAGATCGCCACGTGCATCAGGCCGGTGAGCCGCTCTTCCCGGTCGACCATGCGCTTCTGGCCCAGGCCGAACGCGAGCAGCGCGCCGATCCGTTCGGGGATGCGGTCGAAGCGGGGAGAGACCGGGGCCTTGAGCGCGAGCACCGACCGCACCCGCCCCAACATCGTGTACCCGAAGAACGAAAGGGCGATCAGCAGCAGCGCGGAGGTCACCAGGGGACTCATGGCCAACGTCAGTTAGCAGGAATGCCGGGGGATTACTGCAGCAGCAATTAGAGCCAGACTCCGGTTCCATTCGATGATTTCTTCGCTCGTCCTCGCGCTCGCGCTGACCCAGGCCGGGCCGCGGTTCACGCTCCGCTGGAACGTTCCCTGCGCCGAGGCGCCGGACGTCGAGACCCTGCTCGGTCCGGTCGAAGGAGAGGCCGCCGTCACGGTGACGAGCGTCGAGTCCCACTGGCACCTCGAGGTGGCCTTCGTCACTCCCGCGAGCGGCGCCCGGGAGCTCGACGCGCACAGCTGCGAGGAGGCGGCGCAGGCGGCGTTGTTGTTCCTCAAGCTCGGGGCAACCCCGCCCGAGGCGCCTCGCGTCGTCGCCCCTTCCGCGGAGCCACCCAGACCTCCCGTGGCCGAGGCCCCGGCGAAGCTCGAGGTCCGGCTCGACGTCGCCGGCCTGGGCAACGTCGGCGCGCTTCCTCTGGTGACGGGGCGGTTCGCGGCCACGGTCGGCGTCGGCTCAGGGACACTCGCCGGGTTCGCCTCGCTCCGAGCGGGAGCGCCGCGCTCCTTCTCGACGACCGCGCAGTTCTGGGTTCACCCCGCACTGGGACTTCAGCTGTCGGCCTGCTTTCTGCCGCGGCTCGGCCGGGTTCGCGTCGGTCCGTGCGTGGCGGTGGTGGTCGAGTGGTGGCGGGCGAGCGGACTCGACGTCACCGCGCCCCGCGAGAACTCGGAGGTGTGGCTCGCGGTTGGCGCCGACGCCCGGCTCCAGGTCGACCTGTTTCGCGGGCTCTACGCCTTCGCCCTCGCCGGCCCTCGCGTGAGCATTCGGCGGCCGCAGATCGTCTTCGAGACCACCGGCGTCGCCTTCACCGTACCCACCGTCTCGGGGGAGGGGGCGATCGGCCTCGGCTGGCGGTGGTAAACGGATTTGTGAATGGCTGGCCACTCACCAGAAGTGACAGCCGCCGTCTCCATCTCGCCTCCCGACGCGCGCCCGACGTTCGACGCGCTCTACGAGGCGCACGTCGACGGCGTCTGGCGGCTGCTGCAGCGCTTTGGCGTCCCGGAAGCGGGCCTCGAAGACGCGGTGCAGGACGTCTTCCTCGTCGCGCACCGCCGGCTGGCGGAGTTCCGCGGCGAGTCGTCGCTGAAGACCTGGCTCGGCGGCATCTCGGTGCGGGTCGCGAAGGACGTGCGCCGCGGGCTGGCGCGCAAGGGCGGACAGGAACAGCTCGACGAGGCGATGGCCCAGCCCGGCCCCCAGCTCGAGGAACGGGTCGGCCAGCGCGAGGCGCTCGCCCAGGTGCTTCGGCTGCTCGAGGAGCTCGATGAAGAGCAGCGCGAGGTGTTCGTCCTCGCCGAGTTCGAGGGGCTGACGGCGCCGGAGATCTCCGAGGCGACCGGGGTCAACCTCAACACCATCTACACGCGCCTGCGAACGGCGCGACAACGCTTCAATGCCCTCGTGGCGCATCGGGGTGGAGGTCTTCCATGAGCGACTTGAGTCCCGAAGCACGCGCGCTGTTGGAGAGCACCCGCCGTGCGGGAGGTCCGACCGCGGCCCAGCGCGCGGCGATGAAGAAGGCAGTGGTGGCGGCGACTCTGGCGCCGGCGTCGGCCGCGGCGAGCACGGGCGCTTCCACGACCGTGACCACCGGAGCGAAGGCGACCGGCTTGTGGCTCGCGGCGAAGCTCGGACTGGTGCTGGTTGCCCTCGGCGGCCTCGGCGCCGCGGTGGCGTGGAAGCTCCCGGCGCTCGGGCAGCAGAGCGCTCCGGTCTGGACGCCGCCGCCCGCCGCGGAAGTGGCGCCGCCGGCGCTGCAAGTGGATGCGGTGAAGGCGGAGTTGATTGAACCAGAGGCGATGTTGCCGCCGCTGCAGGTGGTCCCGCCGGCACCGATTCGTGTGGCGAAAGCGGCGAAGGTGGAGAGTGTCCCCAGCCAGGACGAAGTCCCGCCCGCGCCTGTGGCGCCGCATGAGGAAGCGACGCTGTCACGCGAGGTCGCGGCGCTGTCGCGGGCGATGAAGGCCGTCGACGAAAAGCAGTACGCAGCGGCGCTCGAGCAGGTTGCGGGCTACCGCGCGGAGTTCCCCACGGGCGCCCTGGGGACCGAAGCCGGCGTCGTCGAAGTCCTCGCGCTGTGCGGGACGGGGCAGGCCGACGCGGCACGCGCCGCCGCGCAGTCGCTGCCCGCAAACAACCCCGCCGTTCGCCGGCTCGAACGCTCGTGCATCGCGGCGCCGCAGAAAGCTCCACAGAACCCGAACGCCCCAGCCACTCAGTAGGCCAGGGAGATGACGCCATGAACTTTCGGGCAATGATGGTTTCAGTGCTGATGCTCGGCGGATGCGGCGGGTGTCTGGCGCCGGTCGACGTCGGCGGAAACGATGCGGGACGCTGCGACGTCTCGAGCTGCCTGGGGTGTTGCGAGGGCTCCGTCTGCCGGTCAGGAACCACCCAAGCGCAGTGCGGCAGCGGTGCGGCGAGCTGCGCCGTCTGCTCCGCGGGCGACAGCTGTCAGTCCGGCGTCTGCGCCGCGCCCGGACTGTGCACCCTGCCGTCGTCGGTGACGTTCGACGTGCTGTTGAAGGGAGAGACGTCGACGCGGACCGTCGAGATCAACAACACGAGCGGCAGCGCGGTCACCGCGACGATTGGCGCCTTCACCAGCGCCAACGGCGGTGACAACGCCTTCAGCTCGCCGCAGAGCTCCCAGACGATCGCCGTGCCCGCGGGGACGAGCGTCACGGTGAGCGTCACCTTCGCGCCGACGCTGGCCGGGGACTACTCCGCCCAGGTGACGATGCGGGTCTGGGATGCCTGCCCCGAGCAGGTCATTCTTCTCAAAGGGAGCGCCGTCGACCAACTGCTGACCTGGGCGCCGGGCCCACTCGACTTCGGCTTTGTGACGCCGGGAGTCGAGCGGTCGCTCCCGGTGACGTTCACCAACCACGGCGCGAGGCCGGTTCAGGTGTCGAACCTGACCGCGTCGACGAGCGAATACCGTGTCGTGGACTCTCAACCCATCGTCATCCCCGGCTTCCACACCCGCGACGTGAGGGTCGGCGCCAAGCCGTCTTCCCTCGGGCCGCGGCCGGCGCGCTTGTCATTCACCACCGACCTCGCCAGCCAGCCCTCCGGAGCCGTGGCACTGAAGGTCTACGGAGGCGGGCCCGACATCGACGCGCCGTCGAGGCTCGACTTCGGCAGTGTCTCCTACTTCGCCGCGGCGAATCCGCCGAGCTACGCGTCCATCAGGCTGACGCTGCAGAACGTCGGGGTGAAACCGGTGCCGCCGGACCCGGCCGGCAACCTCCATCTGGGCGCTGGCGGAACGGGAGTCATCTACTGGGACGTACGCGTCAAGCCGTTCGTCCCCAACAACACCGCCGACCTCGGCGAGCTGTGCGTCGGTGAAGTCGTCAACGGGGCCTGCAGCAACAAGCCCCGGGCAGGTTCTTATGATCCAGCCGTGGGCGTGGAAGCGGGAGGCCTCGGCGGGCTCGACATCCCGATCCGGGTCACACCGATCAGCACCGGAGTGAAGGACTGGGAAGTCACCTTCTACTCAAACGACCCCGATGAACCGGCCTTCGTGGTCGCGATTCACGCAAACTCTGTCGTGGTTCCTCCCTGCCAATACTCGCTCAGGCCCCAGACGTTGAACTTCGGCCTCGTACCGTCCGGCTCGACGCGCGACCTCGGCCTGAAGCTCACCAACCCAAGCCAGATCCCGGGTGAGGTCTGCCTCGTCTCAGGGCTGTCGCTTTCCTCCGGCTCCCATTCGGCGTTCAGCCTCGTGGGTGGGCCGCTCACCTCGATGTTCCTCGACTCCGGCGAGCAAAAGATGATCACCGTCCGATTCGCTCCGGCAGGTACCGCTCCCCTGGCGCCGACCGGAGTCACCGGGCAACTCGAGTTCTCGATCTCCAACCCAACGTTTCCCTCCGTCACCATTCCGCTCAACGCGACGCTTGGCCCCAGTTGTCTGAATCTCGTGCCGAGCCAGGTCGACTTCGGCACCGTCGCCAACGGGTGCAGCAGCGCAGACCGGGCATTCCTCGCCTACAACACCTGCACTTCGGCCGTGACGGTCAACGCCTCGCTGCTCCAACAGCCCAACTCGGATTTCATCGGGGTCAGCACGGCAGGGATCGCAGCGGGGACCCTGATTCAGCCCGGGGCCGCTCCCGCCCCCTTCATCCTCAAGTACCACCCGACCGACCTCGGCCCCGACTCCACCAGCTTTCTGATCAAGGTCCTCCAGGCGAGCCAGGTGGTCGACTACGTCGTCCCGCTGGCAGGAACCGGCGACGCGCAGGGCCTCAACTCCGACGTCGTCCTCTCGAGCGGCTCATCGACCTTCCCGCTCCCCTGGAGCCCGGATCTCACCGGCGGGAAGACGCTGCTGATCAAGGTGAACGGAGTCGCCACCCCAGCCACGACCCTCGGTGGCGCGACGGTCTGGACCTACCAGTTGATCGGCAACCAGGTCGTCTTCGAGCCGCTCTACGCCCCTCAACCGGCCCAGAAGGTGACCGCGACCTTCTTCGTCGCCTGCCTCCCCTGAAGCCCGACAGCGTTGATCCGGATCAAGAAGTTGGAGGATTTCGACGCGCACCGGTGCTCCATGTGCACTCCAGTGCGCTAACCGTGCCCACAACCCCAAGCGCAAAAGGGCGTGTTTGCAGCCAGATGGAGGATCAACCCAACTGACAGTCCCCGCGGCACGGCGCTTGGAATGGCCCGCCCCGTGCGCCACCTGCTCTTGACCCTGTTGCTCGCGACCCCGCTGGTGGCCAACGCCCTTCCGACGGGCATCGGCGGCTACTCCGGCAAGGCGGGCGGCCCGGTCTGCTCCGGCTGCCACACGGCGGGCGCCACCGTCCCCACCGTCGCCATCACCGGCCCGGCGACGCTGACCGCCGGGATGACCGGCAACTACACCCTCACCATCACCGGCGGCCCGGCGAAGGTCGCGGGGATGAACGTCTCGCTCTCCGGCGCCAACTCGGGCACCGCCGCCTTCACCGCCGGCACCGGCAGCAAGCTCGTCAACGCCGAGCTGGTCCACTCGGCGCCGATGGCTGCGGTGACCAACGTCGCGACCTTCAGCTTCGCGGTGAAGGCGCCGCTGACCGCGGGCATCTTCACCCTCTCCGCCGCGGGCCTCTCGGCCAACAACGACACCTTCGAGACCGGCGACGGCACCGCGAAGACCTCGCTCGACGTGAACGTCTCCCTCACCGCGGGCTCGCCGCCAGTCGGCACGCCCGACGCGGGCGGCGTCGCTCCGGTGCTCCCCGGCACCGACGCCGGCAGCACGCCTCCGCCGACGACCTCTGATGCGGGCTCGAGCCCTGCCCCGGCCGCGGCGCCGGACGCGGGCAACATCGCGCCTCCTCCCCCGATGATTACGACCTCCACCGGCGGCCGGGCCGCGCCGCTGTCCAACGGCGTCGTCGAGGGCGAGGGCTGCAGCGCCACCGGCGGCATGCCGCTGCTGGGCCTGGTCGCGCTGGCGCTGCTCTTCCTCGCCCGCCGCCCGCGCCTGGTCCCCGTGCCCGCTTCGCGCCACTGACGCCGGCCAAAAAATTGCCGTGCGACAGGCCTGTGTCACCGTGCGCGGATGACGACACGACGAACGAGCCTCCGCCGCAGCTTCCGACTGCCGCTCTCGCTGGGCCGCAAGCTCCCCGCCCTGACCGCCGACGTTTCCCGCGGCGGGTTCTCCGCCGAGCTGCCCCAGGTCTTCATGCCCGGCTCGCAGGTCGACGGGTACTTCCTCCTCGACGACAAGGAAGTCGCCTTCCGCGGCTGGGTCGCGTGGGCGATTCCTGGCAACCCGATGGCCTCGGTCTTCAGCCAGATTGGCGTCCGCTTCGACACCATGCCCGAGGGCCTCAAGGAGCTGTTCCACAAGCTCGAGAAGCGCCCGCGGCGGCTGAAGAAGAAGTAAATCCCCGAAGGTGGCGGTCCTCACCCGGGAAGCGAGGCAACGACTCGAGCGCCCGCTGCTCACGTTCCTCCTGTCGCTGGTGATCGCCGCCTGTCTGGGGGTGGTGGTGTACCTGGTGACGTCGACGCTGCCGTACCTGGCGACCTCGCCCACCACCGACCCCAACTTCGGCAACCAGAACCACTGCCTGCTGATGGCGCTGCCCAGCGAGCGCACCGGCTTCACCGCCTTCGCCCTCGAGGCCGCCGCCTACTCCGGCACGCGGCTGGCCCGCTGCGGGGAGCAGGCGTCCTCCCGCCTGCTCGAGGTCACCGGCGTCACCCACGCCTCCTTCGACTGGAAGGGAGCGCTCTGGTACTCGCGCCGCGCCGAGCCGGACAAGCCCCCCGAGCTGTGGCGCTGGGCCGAGCAGGCGCCCGAGCGCATCGGAGAGGTCACCCCCGTCGGCCTCGTCGGCACCGAGTTCGGCGTCGTCACCATCGACCTCAGCGGCCGCCTCGTCTCGCTCAACAGCGAGAAGACCGTGCTCGGCGTCGCCCAGCTGCCCGCCGCTCCGCCGCTCGACGTGCAGCTGACGGTGAGCGCCGATGGCCAGCGGGTCGCCGTCGTCACCAGCGGCGGGCTCTTCGTCTACGACTCCCAGCGGCTGCTGCCGATTCTCGCCGAGGCGCCCTGCGTGGTGGAGTTCCTCTGGTGGCGCAAAGAGGGCCACAAGGCCCTGCTGTCTTGCGGCCCCGAAGCGTCCTGGGCGCTCGAGGTCGACGTCGACTCCGCGGTCCGCGAGGCCGCTCCCAACTTCAAGCGGACCCGCTCCGAGCTGGTTCCCAACCGGGGCCTGTACGTGCAGGAATGCGAGCACCTGCCCTGCACCGCGACCGCCCCGTGACCCACCTTCGAGTCAGCCAGACTGGCTGGATCCCCACCGCCGAAGACTCCGCCTTCCACCGCCTCGGCGGCGCCGAGCCGATCAAGGCCCTCGTCGAAGCCTTCTACGACGCGATGGGGGCCCACGAGCCGGCGCTGGCGAAGCTCCACCAATGCGACGAGCAGGGCCAGGTGACCCGGGTGATGCGCGACCGCTTCGCCCTCTTCCTCATCGGCTGGCTCGGCGGACCCGACGACTACCAGGCCCAGTACGGCCACCCCCGCCTGCGGATGCGCCACGGCCGGGTCCCGGTGGACGACGCGATGCGCGACGCCTGGCTGCGGGCGATGCAGCGGGCGCTGGACGCCCG
>JAYVRT010000143.1:0-2447 GCA_043776025.1 Archangiaceae bacterium
TGACGGTGTCGCTCTCCGCGGCGCCGCTTAAGGGCGAGGGGGCGGTGGCGATCCTCACCATGCGCGACGTCACGCGGCAGCGCGCGCTCGCCGAAGAGCTGCAGAAGACGAAGGACTTCCAGGAAAGGCTGATCGACAGCTCGGTGGACGCGATCATCGCCTCCGACATGAAGGGGCGAATCATCCTCTTCAACAAGGCTGCCGAGGCGGTCAGCGGGTGGACCTCGGAGGACGCCAAGGCCCATCTGAACGTCAAGCAGCTCTACCTCGAAGGGCAGGCGCGCGAGGTGATGGCCCGGTTGCGCAGCGGCGACCATGGCGGCGTCGGTCGATTGACCGCGTCGCGCCAGGAGATCTTCACCCGCACCGGCGAGCGGATCCCGGTGAGCATGACCGCGTCGATCGTCTACGAGGGCGGCCGCGAGCTGGCGACGCTCGGAATCTTTACCGACCTGCGAGATCGGTTGAAGCTCGAGCGTAAGTTGTCCGACGTCGAGACCCGGCTCGAAGAGAGCGAGAAGAACGCGGTGCTGGTGGCTCTCGCCGGCACCGCCGCGCACGAGCTCAACCAGCCGCTGACGTCGGTGATGGGCTACGCCGAGCTGCTGCGCCGCAAGATCAAGGAAAATGACCCGAGCTTCCGGCCAATCGACATCATCTACCGGGAAGCCGAGCGGATGGCGGAGATCGTCCGTAAGATCGGAAAAATCACCAAGTACGAGACCAAGCCCTACGTCGGGGACTCTCAGATTCTCGATTTGAGCCGCGCCACGTCCCATGAAGAGTGACTCCGCCAAGCCCTTTGGAGCAGCGGGCCCGGCGGCCGACGCCTTCCAGGCGTTCTTCGACATGGTCGATGCGCCGGCGGCGTTGTGCGACCCGCAGCTGACGCTGCTGACGGCGAACGCGGCGTTCGAGATTCTCTGTGGCACCAAGGGCCTTGCCGGCGTTCCGTTGAGCCAGTTGCTGGAAACGGTGCCCGAGGTGCCCGAAGAGGGCCACAGCAAAGAGGTCGAGGTCCGCTGTCTCACGGGACAGACGGTGACGCTGACCTTCAGCCGTCGCGGGCAGACGATCGCGGTGGTGGCGCGCGGGCTGTCTCCGGTGGGCGAGTCCCTCGCCGCGGCGGGCCGGGCGTTGATCGAGCAGGCGCGCGTGGAGTCGGTGCTGCTCGAGCTGGGCCGCCACGTCGCCGGGGCCACCAGCGAAGAGGAGCTCGTCGCCACGGTCGCCCGCGGGGTGAAGCGGCTGTTCCCCGGGCGGACCTTCTGCGTGCGCATCACCGACCCTCGCACCCTCGCGTTGACCTCGCTCTACGCCGAGGGGCGGATGCGCGAAGGCACCCGCGACGTCATCTGGCTCAAGACCTCGGCGGTGGAGAAGACCCACCTGGCGACCCGCGGGCTGCCGGCCGAACGGGTGAAGCTGACGTCGACCGAGATTCCGCTCATCTTTCACGGCAGCGTTCGGGGTCTGTGCGCGCCGCTGGTCGCGTCGGGGCAGCTGTTCGGCGCGGTGAACGTCGAGTACCCCGCGGGGCTCTCGGCCGACCTGGTCAGCGACGAGCGGGTGCTGATTCAGCTGGCGAACCAGGTCTCGGTCGCGGTGCGAAACGCGAAGCTCATCGACGAGCTGACCTTCGTCCGCAAGTACCTCGAAGAGCTGCTCGAGCACGCGAACGCGTTGATCCTCGTCGTCAACCGCGAGCGGAAGATCGTCGTCTTCAACCGGGCGCTGACCAACCTCACCGCGTTCAACAAGCCCGAGGTCCTGGGGCAGGACCTGCTCGACTTCGTCCCCGAGTCCGAGCGGCTGAAGGTGATGCGGGTGATGGCGGCGTCGCTCAAGGGCGAGCCGGTGTCGAGCTTCGAGACCCGGGTCATCACCCAGAACGGCAAAGAGGTGAAGGTCGCCTTCGCCACCTCGTCGGTGATGACCCAGACCGGTGAGGTCGAAGGGGTGATCGCGATCGGCCAGGACCTGACGCGGATGCGCGAGCTCGAGCGGCGGGTGATTCAGGCGGAGAAGCTCGCCTCGCTGGGCCAGCTGGCGGCGAGCGTGGTCCATGAGATCAACAACCCGATGACCGCGGTCGCCACCTACGCCGACGCGCTGCTGAAGCGGACGCTGGGCCAGGCCGCCTCCGACCCGGGCGACGTGGAGAAGTACCGGAAGATTTCCGAGAACTCCGACCGGGTGCTGCGCTTTACGCGCGACCTGGTCAGCTACGCCCGGCCGGCGCAGGAGAAGCCGGAAGAGGTCGACCTCAACCTCACCGTCGAGCGGGCGATCGGCTTCTGCGACCACGTGCTGAAGAAGCACGGGGTGACGCTCGACCGCCACTTCGGCGAGGTGCCCCACTTCCTCGCGGTGCGGCAGAACCTGATCCAGGTGTTCGTCAACCTCATCACCAACGCCTGCCACGCCACCGCCAATGGGGGGGTCGT
>JAYVRT010000144.1:0-2447 GCA_043776025.1 Archangiaceae bacterium
CGCACCGAGGGCCACGACTTCGCGGTCCTTCGCCTCGGGCTGCCGGGGCAGGTGCACGGGCTGCTGGTGGACACCAGCCACTTCAAGGGCAACGCGCCCCAGCAGATCGCCCTCGAGGGCATCGACGCCCCCTGGAGCTCGACGGCCGAACAGCTGCTTCACACGGACGGGTGGAAGCCGCTGCAGGACGTCACCCCGGTGAAGCCCGACTTCCTCAACGTCCTCAAGTTCTCCGCGCCGTCGACACGGGTGACCCACGTGCGCCTGCGGATCTACCCCGACGGCGGCGTCGCCCGTCTGCGGGTCTACGGAGAGGTCGTCCCTGATCGGCCCACCTTCTGGCGCAGCGGCTCGGTCGATCTGGCCGCGGTAGAGAACGGTGGCACAGTGGTCGAGGTCAGCGATCAGTTCTTCGGCCCCCCAGCCAACCTCCTGCTCCCCGGCCGAGGGGTGAACATGGGCGACGGCTGGGAGACCAAGCGCCGCCGCACCCCCGGCAGTGACTGGGCGGTGATCCGCCTCGGCCGCCGCGGGGTGATCGACCGGGTCGAGCTCGACACCCACTTCTTCAAGGGCAACGCGCCCCAGGCGTGCCTCCTCGAGGCGATCGACATCACCCAGCTCCCGCCCGATGAGCTCGAGGGCGTGCTCCGGGCGCCGAAGGGGTGGACGCCGCTGATCGAGAAGCACCCGCTGGTGCAGCACCGCCGCCACCAACTGGATCCCATCCGCGCGCTCGCCGCCACCCACGTGCGGGTGCACATCTTCCCCCACGGAGGCGTCAACCGGCTCCGCCTCTTCGGCCACGCGCTCGACACGCCCGAGGAGCTTCGCGCCCTCGACGCGATCGACGCCCGGGTCCTCAAGTCCTTCTGCGGCAGCCAGGCCTGGGTCGCCGGCCTGCAGCAGCTGCAGCCCTTCGCCTCGGTGCGCACCCTGTTCGCGATGGCCGACGACGTCTGGTTCTCGCTGACCCCCAAAGACTGGCTCGAGGCGTTCGCGGCCCACCCGCGCATCGGCGAGAAGAAGAAGGCGAAGAGCGCGACGGCGAAGTCGGCGGCCTGGTCGAAGGGCGAGCAGCGTGAGGCCGGCAAAGGCGCGGCGGGGATCCAAGGGCGCCTCAAGGATCTCAACGACGCCTACTTCAAGAAGTTCGGGTTCATCTACATCGTCTGCGCCACAGGCAAGTCGGCGCCGCAGCTGCTCGAGCTGCTCGAGGAGCGCGTCCGCGGCACGAAGAAGGCCGAGCTGGAGAACGCGGCGCGGGAGCAGGCGAAGATCACCCGCCTGCGGATCGAGAAGTGGCTCGTCTCACAGGGGGTCTAAGCGATGGGCATCAGCACCCACATTCTCGACACCAGCAAGGGCAAGCCGGCGCGGGGCGTCACCGTCTCGCTCGAGCTGTTCGACGGCGCCCTGTGGCGGCGAATCGGCGAGGGCGTCACCAACGATGATGGCCGGGTGAAGCCGCTGCTCGAGACGATCCCCAGGGAGGGCACCTACCGGATCCGCTTCGAGGTCGCCGACTACTTCAAGCACTCCCAGCAGGAGGCGTTCTTCCCCGTGGTGACCATCGACTTCACCGTGCGATCGACCACCGAGCACTACCACGTGCCGCTCCTGCTCAATCCGTTCGGCTACTCCACCTACCGGGGTTCTTAAAGCAATGGCGATCCTCACCGCGGCCTTGACGAAGGAAGCCTTCGCGCCGTTCGGCGACGTCGTCTCCGCCGGGGCGCAGGGCGGCGTGGCGGCGAACCAGGGCACCGCCCAGCGCTTCGACTTCACCTGCGCGCTCCACAACGACCGGCCCCGGTCGCGGGCGAACATGGTCGCGGTGCGCTGCGTGCCGGTGGCGCTGCCCCTGGAGCTGAAGCTGCTCGAGCAACACCCCCACTCCTCGCAGACGTTCATCCCGATGATCGTCAGCCGCTACCTGGTCTGCGTCGCGCCCACCGGCGCCGACGGGCTCCCGCAGCTCGACGGGCTCAAGGCGTTCATCGGCCAGCCAGGCCAGGGGATCAACTACCGCCCCGGCACCTGGCACCACCCGCTCGTCGTCCTCGATGGGCCGGCGCACTTCGCGATGCTCGTCTGGGAGGACGGGACCCAGCAGGACTGCGTCGAGTGGCGGCTGCCGGCGCCGCTGATCGTCACAGGCTGAGCAGGAACCTGCCGACGCCTTCGCGGCAGATCACGGTGACCCCGTTGAAGGCGGGCCACGCCGGCGCGCCGTCGTACTCGAAGCGGAACAACATCACCCCGTCCTGGTCCCCGCGCTGCAGCTCGCCCATGCGGAAGTGGCGGTTGTTGGGCAGGCGAAGGTCGCAGTCGTGCCAGTCGCGGCTGCCCTGGTTGTAGATCACCACGCGGCGCAGCTCCCCGGCGCCGCCGATGCTCGCACGGCCCACGAGCTGATTCTGGGGGCTGGGCGCCGGAGCCTGCAC
>JAYVRT010000145.1:0-2446 GCA_043776025.1 Archangiaceae bacterium
GGCGCTGAGCACCCAGATCGAGCCGCTGCGGGATCAGATCCAGGCGGTGCTCGGCCGCGACTGGGAGGGCGTCACCGAGGTCCGGCTCGGCTTCGGTCGCGAGGAGTACGAAGCGCTGGCGCTGCCCGGCGGCGCTCCCCCGAGCTGGGCGGTGGCGCTCGCCTACCCCGACAGCAACGTGATCCTCGTCGAGGCCCACTCGCTGGTGAAGGCCGACGGGCAGATGACGCTGCGCCACGAGCTGGTCCACGTCGCGCTCGGCCGGCTCGGGCAGCACTGGCCGCGGTGGTTCCAGGAGGGCCTGGCCCAACACCTGACCGGCGAGCAGCGCTACTCGCTGACGCAGTACACGACGCTGGCGCGCGCGGTGAACCTCGACCGGATCTTCCGCTTCGAGGATCTCTCCCTGGGCTTCCCCAACCTGCCGCAGGACGTGGAGATCGCCTACGCGCAGAGCGCGGTGTTCGTCGCCTGGCTGCACGACCGCTACGGCGCCGCGGGCTTCGCGCAGCTGGTCGATGGGGTCCACGCGGGCGAGCCGTTCGAGACGGCGTTCGGCAAGGCGTTTCACACCTCGCTGTCGCTGGAGGAGAAGGCCTTCGCGGCGGACCTGCCGGGGCGCTACCCGCTGTGGCCGGTGATCGCCACCGGGACGACGCTGTGGGTCGCGCTCGCCGGGCTGGTGGTCTTCGCGTACTTCCGGCGCCGGCGGTTCGTGCTGGCGCTGCGCGCGGAACAGGCGGCGCATGAAGCGGCCGAAGACGCGGCGGCCCGGATCCTCGCTGCCGAGGAAGCCGCGCTCAAGGCCGAGCTGGTGTTGCTCGGCGCGCCTCGATCGGACACTCCGCCGCCCGAGGGCGACGACGAGCCGTCGAAGCCGACGATCCACTGATGCCCAGCCACCCTGCGACGCTGATCGCGGCCGCGCCGGGGGGATCCGGTTGGGCGGTGCGCGCCCGGCTCGCTTGCGGCTGCGAAGTGGCGCTCGAGGTCCCCGCCGATCGGGTGCTGGAGATTGAGGGCGCGGGGAAGATCCTCGTCGGCAAGTACCCCTGCCCCAACCAGCACCCGGTGCTGCGGCCCGGCTAGAAGCCGCAGCGTGGGGTTAAGCTGCGGCGGTTCATGGCGAGCATCGGTCACATCGCGGTCGGCATGGCGGCAGGCCGGATCTACCTGCCGAAGGGCTCGACCCCTGGCCAGCTGGCGAAGGCGATGGTCGCGTGGTCCGCGCTCTCGATGGCCCCGGACCTCGACGTGATCGCGTTCGCGCTCCGAATTCCCTACGAGGCGCCGTTCGGTCACCGCGGCGCGACCCACTCGGTCGGCGCTGCGCTGTTGGCCGGGCTGTTCGGCTGGCTGCTGGCGAAGCCGCTGCGGGCGACGCCGGCGCGGCTGGCGGTCACCGCGTTCCTCGTGGTCCTCAGCCACGCGCTGCTCGATACCTTGACCAACGGGGGCCTGGGCTGCGCGCTGCTCTGGCCGGTGTCCAACGAGCGCTACTTCGCGCCGGTGGCGCTGATCCCGGTGGCGCCGATCGGGCTGGGGATGTTGTCGCTGCGCGGCTTTCTCGTGGTCGCGGTGGAGACGGTGCTCTTCTCGCCGCTGTTCATCTACGCCACCTTCCCGCGCAGGCGCCCCAAGGCGGGTTGAGCAGCCGTGGCGACGATCTTCACCCACGCCGCGCTCCCGCTGCTCGCCGGGCGCTCGTTCATTCCCGCTGGGCAGCGTCCGCGCCGGTTTCTGATCGCGGCCACCGTCTGCGCCTGCGTTCCGGATCTCGACTTCCTCGGCTACGCGTTCGACCTGCGGCCGCCGTCGAGCTGGGGGCACCGGGGCCTCACCCACAGCCTGCTCTTCGCCGCGCTCTTCGCGGCCGTCGTCGCGGCCGCTGCCTTTCCGGCGCTGCTGCGCACCGGCAAGCCGTGGCTGCGGGTCTGGCTCGGACTCTTCGGCTGGGGATCGACCCACGGTCTGGCCGACGCCTTCACCTTCGGAGACGTCGGGGTCGCGCTGTTCGCTCCGTTCTCGGCGGCGCGGGTGCACCTGCCGTTTCATCCGGTGCCGGTGGTGCCGCTCGGGTTCGACGAGGCGCTCGGCCGCTGGGGCGCGCTGGTGGTGTTCAACGAGCTGTTTCTGATCGTCGTCCCCGCGGTGCTGCTGGCGCGGTGGATCGCCCGCCCGCCCCTCAGTGCTGCTCGCCGCGCGGCGCCGGTGGTTGCCTGGGCGGCGCTGGTGATCGTCCTCAAGCTCCAGCTGCCACAGCAGTTCGCTCCGTCGCAAGGGCGCGAGCTCAAGTCCTTCGGCCTGCCCGGGCTCGAAGAGGATCCCGCGCTGATTCCCCGCGAGGGCCTCCCCGGAGAGCGGCTGGTCACCCGGCTGGACGAGCTCAAGGCGTTGGGGCTCTTCGACGTCGACCGGGCGCCTGGTCGAGCTTCTCCAGCGGAGC
>JAYVRT010000146.1:0-2445 GCA_043776025.1 Archangiaceae bacterium
CAGACGCCCCGACGGCTGGTCAGTGGAGTTCGCGATCCCCTTGAGCATCCTTCGCTTCCCGGCCGCGCACGAGCAGCACTGGGGCATCGAGGTGCGCCGCTCGATTCCCCGCACCCACCAGGTGTTCGACTCGACGCTGATCCCCCGCTCGGTGAATGCGGGCGTCTCCCGCTTCGGGCTGCTCAACGGGCTGGTCGATTTGAAGCCCACCCGCGAGGTCGAGGTGGTGCCCTACGCCGCGGCGCGGCTCACGGTGCGGCCCCAGTACTCGGACTCGACGCTCACCCAGCCGCGGCTGGTGGATCCTTCGCTCGACATCGGCGTCGATCTGCGCGCCGCGCTGACCTCGGACCTGGTCCTCAACGCGACGCTCAACCCCGACTTCGGGCAGGTCGAGGCGGACCAGATCATCTTGAACCTCTCCAACTCCGAGCTGTTCTTCCCGGAGAAGCGACCGTTCTTCAACCAGGGGCTCGATCTGTTCCAGCCCGTCGGCGCGGAGTACGGCGCGCCTCACCAGCTGTTCTACTCGCGGCGCATCGGCCTCGACACCCCGATCTTCGCCGCCGCCAAAGTGACCGGCACCGTGGCGGCAGGCCTCCAGGTGGGGGTGCTCGACGCGCTGGTGCTCGGCCCGGCTGACCCGGGCAAACAGGCGATCGCCTTCCAGGACCCATCGAACGACACGCTGACCGGCGTCGAGGCACGCCCCGATCGACGTCTCGACTTTCACCTCGCCCGGCCGCTCCACTTCGGGCTCAACGACGAGCTGCCCGCCGACCGGCCGACTCCGATGAACTTCGTCGCGGTGGTCGGGAAGAAGGACGTCGGCGAGAAGCTCACCCTGGGCTCGATGTTCACCGCCGCGAGCCCGTTGGCCCGGCGGTGCTCGCCCGCGGACTTCCCGACCGTGGCGCAATACGAGGCGGCCGACTGTCTCGGCCTGGGCGGCGAGGCCCTCGGCTTCGACTGGCTCGCCCACTCGGAGAACCGCGACTGGGTCTTCCTCGGGCAGATCGACGGCAGCCGGCGCGAGGGCGGCCCGAAGGAGCAGGTGCTGCGCGACGGGACGAAGATTCACCCCGGGGACCTCGGTGTCGGCGGTTACTTTCGCGCGGGGAAGTTCGGAGGCGAGGGGTTTCGGGGTGACCTGGGCGGGGTCCTCTCTTCGCCGCAGCTGGATCTGAACGCGATGGGGTTTCTCCCCTCGCAGAACCAATCGCGGCTGGCGGTCAACCTCCGCTACGTCCGCACCGAGGGCCTGAAGAACCTGCGCGATCTCTACCTGGGCATCTACGCCAACACCTTCTGGACCACCGATGGGCGCTGGCGGCCGCGGGGCGACTACGCCGGCGGCGAGTTCAACGTCACGCTGCCCAGCTACCAATACCTCGGAGTCGGCTTCAACCTCGACGTCCCGCGCTACGACGTCCGGGAGATCAACCGGTCCGGCATTCCGTTCGAGCGCCGGGGCAGCGTCTCGCTCTACACCTACGCCGGCACCGACGGGAACAAGCCGTACAAGGCGAGCGGATCGGCCTTCATCTACCGCACCTTCGCCCTCGGCGAGGTTCCCCCCGGCACCGGCTGGGGCTTCGACCTCACGCTCTCGGCCCGGCCCCAGGATCGCTTCGAGACCCGGCTCGACCTGCACCACAGCTCGGATCCCAACGGCGCGCGCTACGTCGACACCCAGTCGGACCTCGACGCGATCGAGCCGGCGCGGCTGCACTTCCTCTTCGGCGATCAGGACTCGGAGAACTTCTCCGCGACCCTGCGCCAGACGGTGGTCTTCACGCCGACGCTGACGCTGCAGGCCTACGCCCAGTTCTTCACCGCCTACGCCCACTACCCGCGCTTCTTCGGCGCCTCCGCGCCGGCGGGTGGGACGATTCAGATCGCCGATCTCGTGCGGGTGGCCCCCCAGGGGAACTACGACTTCCACGACGCGGCGTTGAACCTCAACGTCGTCGCCCGCTGGGAATACCGCCTCGGCTCGACGCTCTACCTCGTCTATTCCCGCTCGCAGCACGAGCTGGGCTACCGCGATGGGCAGGCCCCGACCCAGGCGCTTTTCCCGACGCGGCTCGGGCCCGGGGCGACCTCGGATACGGTGCTGATCAAGTGGAGCTACTGGTTCAGCGCCTAGCTCTAGCGCCGGGGGAAGCGAAGCACCCGCCAGGGAAACGAGGCGCAGCTGCTGCCGCCGATCGGCTCGATCTTCGGCGGCGCCCAGCAGGTGTGGAGCATCAGATCGCTCGCGTCGAGCACGCCCAGCGGCGGGCGATCTTCGTAGAGCACCGCCACGTGCCGCGAGCCGGGGAAGTGGAGCACGTCGCCGGCGCGCACGCCCTTGTCTCCGAACGCGATTGGCTTTCCTTTCGCGTCGAGCACCTTCCCCTCGTCGCCGGCGGAGATCGCACGGAACTGCTCCGGCGCCTGCCG
>JAYVRT010000147.1:0-8019 GCA_043776025.1 Archangiaceae bacterium
CGATCGTCTTCAGCAGCGGGGAGCTCGAATCGATGCAGACGTGCAGCGCCCAGTGGACCGCGTCGAAGCAGAAGGTGGCGACGAGGTAGAGGGCAAACGCCTGCGCCGCCCACGTGATCACCCCCACGATCGTCAGTCCTTCGAGCATCGACAAGCGACGCCAAGTAGCGCCTCTGGCCCCGGAGTTCAAATCATCGCTGGCACCCGCGCTGTCCGAGCGCGCGCGGGTGCAGTACAAAGCGCGCGTGCCGGGATTTCTCGAGTCCTTCGTCAGCTGGGCCCACGAGCGCGTCGCCTCGGTGGAGCCGGTGGTCACCGTCGAGGGGCTGCCCGGCCAGGGTGAGCTCGAGCTCGGCGGGCGGCGGGTGCTCAACGCCGACAGCTCCGACCTGCTCGGCCTGGGTGCGGACCCAAGGGTGAGAGAGGCGGCCCAGGCCGCCACCCGGCGCTTCGGGGCACAGGGCACCTGGGGAATGAAGCCGCTGGTCGAGCTGGAAGAACGGCTCGCGGTCTTCACCGGCCGGGAAGCGGCGGTGGTGACGCCCGGCTTCGAGGCGGCGCTGTTCCCGGTGGTCGAGGGCGCCGAGCTGGTGCTCACCGACGCCCGCAGCGACTTCGCTGAGCGGGCGTTTCTCCACGCGGTCGCGACGCGGCCGGTGCTGTTCCGGCACCCCGACGAGCTGGAGACGCTGCTGGCGACCGAGGCGGCCGCGCCAAACCTGATCGCGGTCGGAGCGGTGCACCCGTACGAGGGCGACCTCGCCGCCCTGCCCCGCATCGCCGAGCTGGCGCAGAAGGCGAAGGCCGGGCTGGTGGTCGACGAGTCGCTGTCGCTGGGCCTGCTCGGTCAGAACGGCGCGGGGGCCGTCGAGCACTTCGGGCTCGCCGATCAGGTGACTTTGGTGCTCGCCTCGCTCGGCGGGGCGCTCGGCTCGCGGGGTTGGATGATCGCCGGGCCGCGGGCGGTGATCGACTTCGTACGGGACCACCTCGACGAGCACTCCTGCATCGCGCCCTCGTCCGCGGCGGCGGCGCTCAAGGCGCTGGAGATCGTGCAGGGTGAGCCCCAGCGCCGGCTGCGCGCCTGGGAGGTCGCGCTGCGGCTGCACAACGGGCTGCGGTCGCTCGGGTTCGACACCGGCCCGTCGGTGACGGCGCGGGTCCCGGTCTGGGTGGGCGACGAGGTCCGTGCCGAGCGGCTCGCGCGCGCGTTGCTCGAGTCGGGCGCCCGGGTCGGCGTGATGCCGCTGCGATCGCGGGCGCGGCTGCTGCTGACGCTGCAGGCGACCCACACCGACGCGCAGGTCGATCAGTTGCTCGAGCTGCTCGAGAAGCACGCGCGGCGGCTGTCGATTCTCGAGGGGCCACGGCGGATCGAGGTCGCGCCGATCACGCTCGCGAGGCCGGGCACTTTCGTTACCCGGACCGCCTGCGGGCCGCACTGGGAAGAGGAGCCGGGGCCGGTCGAGGTGGCCGCTGCGCCACAGTCGGCGCTCCGCGGGCTCCTGCCGTCGCGGGCGATCGCCGGGAAGTTGTTCGACACGATGGAGCGGCTGACCTGGCGCGCCGCAAACCTGGGCGGCGCGGATCTGAGGAAGCTGTGGGAGCGCCGCAGGTCGTTGCGTGGGCTGTTTCAGCGGTAGCCGCCCGGCGCGGCGGCGACCCGCGGCGCACCGGTGGTTCGGCAGGGAAAAGGGGTCGGGTTCACTCGCCTTTGCCCTGGCGTCGCACTCGGGTAGGCCAGACTCAGTCCGCTCTCCCGAGGCCCGCCGACCGTGGTGAAGGCTGCGTGACGCTCCGGAGTCGGGGGGGGGGGGCCGGAGCTTCGACGGGGCATGTATTAAATTTAATACATACCCCTTCGAAGAACTTTCCGCTCCCTGGTTAGCGCTTGCCCCACTCGCCTGCGGCGGGTTCCCGCGCGTCCAAGTCGGTCGCGAGGTCGTGAGCAAGCAATCTGAGTCGAGGCCTACCCCCAGTTCGACGAACAGTCCGCACAGAGGCCAATTGACCCCTTCCCTGCCGCTCTACTGCCCCTCGGCGTCGTGCCTACCGCGCAGTGCCGACCGCGGTCGACGCCGGCGCCGCGGCCGCCGCAGTCTGATTCTTCTCGAGCTGATCCCGCTTCGCCTTCAGCGTCGCAAGCAGCCCGTCGTAGCCCTTCTTCGCGATCAACTGCCGGAATTGGTCCTGGTAGGTCGCGACGAGCGACACCGCGTCGGTGACGACGTCGTAAATCCGCCACGGGGACTTCCCGTCCGTCCGATAGAGCCGGTACTCGACAGGGAAGCGATCCTTCTTCATCACCAGCGTGGTGTTGACCACCGCCTCGTTGCCCTCGATCTTCTCCGCGCCGTACTCGGTGGCGGCGCCGCCCTTCCCATCGCCGATCGCGCGCTGGGCATAAGACGCCCGCAGCAGCCCCTTCATCGTCGTGGCGAACTCGTCCTGCTGCTTCTTGTTCAGCTTCACCCACTCCTTGCCCAGCGCGCGCTTGGCAAGCTCGGCAAAGTCCACGAACGCCTCGGCCCGCGAGGCGAGCTTCTCGACCGAGGCGTCGGCCGCATCGAGGATCTTGCGAACCTCGGCGTTGCCATCTTTGACGACCGCGGTCGGGCCCGCGGGCGCGGCAGCGAGAGAAAGCGCAAGCAAGTGGGCGATCATCAAGGGTTTGGCCTCCTTCCGACGACTGTATCTAAGAGGTTTGACGCACGAATACGAGCCGGGATTCACCCTTTGCGGGCGCCCGTGACCGAGCCCTGACTACGGCTTGGGAATCAGGGGCGCCGACGGGGGCTTCGGTGGCACTGGGGCGCTGAGCGCGACCGGGCTGCCGCCCACTGCCTTCTTGAGCGCCTTGAGTCCGATCTGAACGTCGTACCAGGCCTTGTATTTCTCACCCGTCGCCTGGGCGAGCGCGGTGAATGAGTCGACCGTTTCCCGGGTGTCCGTGGTCCCCAGATCAAACGCAGCGAACGCAGAGTTTGCCCACCGGCGGGCCGACGTCTCGGCCTCGGTCTGCGCCTTGGCGCGCACCAACGCATCGGAAAGGTCGCCGAACGCCTTGTGCACCTCGAGCCGGATGCCACCCATCAACAGGTCGCGCTCGTGGCCGAGCTTCTCGAGCTCCGCGCGGGACTGCTCGAGCTGCGCGGACTTGATCGGGAAATCCCAGGTGTAACGCCCGACCAACGCCACGCCCGCAGACATGTCGTTGTACGGATCGTACGCAAACGGAGAGATCTGCCGCGTCGTGCTCGTGGTGTAGACGACGCGTGCGAAGCCGGCGATCCCGAAGTCGGGGAAGAACATCCGCTCCCGGATGATGACCTCCTGCTCCCGGGCCGCGATCCCCGCGCTGATCGCCCGGACCTCGGGGCGGCTGTTCTGGGCCTCGGCGACCCACGCCTCGATCGGAGGCAAGCTCCCGATCGGCTCGGGGAACTCGATCTCGCTGACGTCGAGCACGCTCTTCGGGTCGGCGGCGATCAGCAGCTTGAGCGCCTCGACCGCGAACGCCTCTCCGCTTTCGATCTGCCCCTGCCGCGCCGCGACCTGCTTCTTGAAGTACTCGAGCTTGTAGACGTCCATCTGGGTGACCTGGTCCGAGTCGCTCTTGCGCAAGCGATCGATGGTGTTCCCCGCGTCATTGAGCCGCGACATCGTCTCCGCGAGCGACCTTCGGCCTTGCTTCGCCAGCTGGTAGCCGAAGTACGCCTGCACCACCTGGAACTCCGCCTCGTCCTCGGCGCGCTCCTTCAGCGCCACCCCGACGTCGACTCCGCGCGCACCCAGTTCCTTCAGCGCGTCGAGCTTGCCGAAGGTGTACAGCGGGACGAAGCCCGAGGCCTCGGCCCGCACCATCACCCCCATGTTCCCGAAGTTGAAGTCATTGGTGTACGACGCCTCGGTGGTCGGGGGCCCGCCGACCCCGTTGTTGCGCGCCTCGGGCGTCGGGCCGGCCAGCAGCACGAAGGAATCAATGCGCGGGAACCACGCCCACCGCGCCTCAGAGTACTTCCCCTGCAGCAGCCGCAGCTGGGCGCCGGCTTCGCGCACCCGGTAGTCGTTGGCGCGCGCCCGGGCGATCAGCTGTTCGAGGGTGACAGGCTCGGCAGCGGCGGAGGACGCGAGCGCGACCAGAGTGAGGAAACCAAATCGCACGAGCGGGCGGGCAATCTGCCCGACACCGCTTGGGAAATGAAGCCCTGAATTCTTTGCGGTAGGGTGCGTCGCATGAGCGTGCGAATGCTGACTGCGATCGGGGTGCTGGCCTGTTCCGTCTGCTTCGCCGCGGACAGCAAGAGCGACGCGGCGAAGATGAAAGGCAAGAAGCTCGACCTGGGCCTGCCCAAGACCTTCAACGCCCTGCCCACCGGCGAAGGGCTGGAGAAGCCGAAGGACAAGTCGAACGATCAGGCCGGCCCGACCACCAAGGCCACCGACGTGCAGTACCAGGTGGTGAGCGTGGTCAACGGCAAGTCGTTTCTCCGCACCGCCACCGGAGCCAAGCCGTCGACGCCTTTCGAGCAGGTGAACACCGAGGGGAACCCGCCGACCACCGAGAAGTTCTCAACCGTGGTGCGGGTGCGCTGCATCTCCAAGGTCAACGCCTCGATCGACGTGGTGATCCTCGACCCCCGCAGCGACACCCTGATGGATGCCTCGGGCGAGCTCTTCTTCCGCAACCAGAAGGATCCCGAGCTCGACTGGACGGTCGACTGGGAGCGCACCCAGTTGCCCCGTGGCCCCGGCGCCTACCAGGTGCTGATCCGCGTCGCGGGCCAGCCGATGGGCACGTTCCCGCTGAAGATCGCCGAGCCTGGCTCGAAGGCCGACGCGGGCGCAAAGACGGATCCCCCCGTGGCGAAGTGAGCTATACGGGCGGCCTCTTTCCTCTTGGAGGGCGCCCCAGATGGCCTACACCGATCGCGTCAAACAGATCCTCTCTTGGTACCCGTCGGACAACCCCGGGACCCTGACCAACCTCGCGCGAATGCTGAACCACGGCACGCTTGCGGGCACTGGCCGGATGGTGATCCTCCCCGTCGACCAGGGCTTCGAGCACGGCCCGGCCCGCAGCTTCGCCCCCAATCCGGCCGGCTACGATCCCGACTACCACGCGGGCCTGGCGATCGAGTCCGGCTGCAACGCCTACGCGGCGCCGCTGGGCTTCATCGAGTCGGTGGCGGGCAAGCTCTCCGGCGAGATCCCGCTGATCCTCAAGCTCAACAACTCCGACTCGCTGGCCAAGGTCGGCGACCCCTGCTCCGCGCTCACCGGCACGGTGAAGGACGCGGTGCGGCTGGGGTGCTGCGCCATCGGGTACACGATTTACCCCGGCTCGAGTCAGCGCAACCAGATGTACCAGGACCTGCGCGATCTGATCGCCGAGGCCAAGGCCAACGGCTTGCCGATGGTCCTTTGGGCCTACCCGCGCGGCACCGGCATGTCGAAGGACGGCGAGACCGCCGTCGACGTGATCGCCTACGCCGCCCAGATCGCCGCCCAGCTGGGCGCCCATGTGATCAAGGTCAAGCCGCCCAAGGACTTCCTCGAGGTCCCCGAGGCGAAGAAGGTCTTCGAAAAGTACAACATCCCGACGAAGACGATGGCCGATCGGGTGCGCCACGTGGTGCAGAGCGCGTTCAACGGCAAGCGGGTCGTGATCTTCTCCGGCGGCGAGGTGAAGGACACCGCCGGACTGCTCGAAGAGGTCCGTGGCATCAAGGACGGCGGAGGGATGGGCTCGATCATGGGCCGCAACGCCTTCCAGCGTCCGCGCGAAGAAGCGCTGAAGCTCCTCAAAGACGTGATGAACGTTTTCAAGTCGTAGTCCGTTTAGAAAGAGACGACCCACCCGAAGCTCCAAGGAAACTCACCTTCATGCCCCGCACCGCTGGGTTGTTCGCCGCCCTCGTCATCAGCACGAGCGCGCTCGCCGCTGCCCCTGCCGGCCAGTCGTCCGCTCCGCCTCCGGGAGCGCCGACGATGGCGCCGCCTCCGGCCGTTCCGCTGACCGCCGAGGAGACCAAGAAGGTGATGTACGCGGTCGGCGCCTCGATCGGCAAAAGCCTGGCGAATGACTTCTCGCCGTCCCCCGCCGAGCTCGAAGAGCTGATGAAGGGCCTCAAGGACACCGCGGCCGGCAAGCCCCCGGCGATCAAGCCGGAAGAGGTGATGCCGAAGATCCAGCAGCTCGTCACCCAGCGCCGCGAGGCCCGGGGCAAGGTCGAGAAGACGAAGGGTGAGGAGTTCCTCGCCAAGGCCGCGAAGGAGAAGGGCGCGGTCAAGTCGGCGAGCGGGATGATCTACCAGGAGACCAAGGCCGGCACTGGCCCGTCGCCGATGGCGACCGACACCGTCACCGTCCACTACCGCGGGACGTTGACCGACGGCACCGAGTTCGACAGCAGCTACAAGCGCAACGCGCCGATCGACTTCCCGCTCAACGGGGTGATCAAGTGCTGGACCGAGGGCGTCGCGAAGATGAAGGTCGGCGGCAAGGCGAAGCTCACCTGCCCCAGCGACATCGCCTACGGCGAGCGCGGCTCTCCCCCGGTGATCCCCGCGAACGCGGTGCTCACCTTCGAGGTCGAGCTGCTCGGCATCAAGGGCAAGGACGCCCCGCCGGCGCCCAAGTAAGCGCTTCACACCGCGGGAAACAAAAAGGGCCCGGTGAAGTTCACCGGGCCCTTCTTGTTTGTGGAGCCAGTCGGGATCGAACCGACGACCTCCTGAATGCCATTCAGGCGCTCTCCCAGCTGAGCTATGACCCCGTGGGAATTTTTTCTTACCGCTTCTTCTCTCGCGAAGCCACTGCGGACTTCGTGGCCGCTGACTTCTTCAGCCGGAGTGCAATCTCGTTACCTTCGGCGAGCAGGTCGTTGATGCTCGCGTTCTGCTCCTGGATCTTCCGGGTGACCGCCTCGAGCGACTTGAGGACGGCGACGAAGACCGACGGCAGCTGGAGCTTGCCCTTCGACACCTGGGCCCAGACGGCCTCCCCGAGGTCGCGGAAGGCGCGGTCGAGGTCGCGCTCGACCATGTTCTGAGCGACCTTCGCCTGAGCGAGGCTGGCCATGTGCTCGACCTGGGCCCGCAGATCGCTGACCTGCCCCTGGGCCGCCTCGAACGCCGCCTGGATCTGCTTGAGGGTCTCGGTCTGGGGGTTGGGATTCATGGCGGGCGGTAACTATTCGGTCAGTGGTGCTTCGTCAATCGCGCGCCGAAAAACCCGCCGCCCCCGTCCCGGTGGGGCCAGACACGCAACAGGGAACCCTCCACCTGCCAGTCTGGGTGCGATGTGACGAACGCCTCGACCACCTCCTCGTTTTCCTCTTTGAGCACGCTGCAGGTCCCGTAGACGATCACCGCCTGCTCGCCCACGCCTCGGGCCACCTCGTCGAGGATCTTCTTCTGAGTCGCTACCAGCTCCTCGACCTTCTTCCACTGCAGCTTCCACTTCTGATCCGGCTCGCGGCCCAGCGTCCCGGTGCCGCTGCAGGGGGCGTCGATCAACACCACGTCCGCCTCGGCCAGACGGACCTCGGCGGGGAAGCTGACGTTGCGCACCGACAGCTCACGGGCGCGCTTCCTCGCGTCGTCCAGCCGGGCGCGCTTGAGATCGGTGGCGATCACCTTCCCTGTCGGGCCGACGAGGTCGGCCAGCGCCAGGCTCTTGCCGCCGGCGCCCGCGCACCAATCGACGACGGTGGCCCCCACCCGGGGCGCGCAGAGGTTGGCCAGCAGCTGGCTGCCCAGCTCCATCACCTGCAGGTGGCCGGTCTTCATCTGCTTCGACTCGAAGATCGCCCTCCCCTCGTCGGTGAGGCGAATCGAGTCTGGCGCGGGGCCCGGGACGACCTCGACCCCCTCGGCCTTGAGCTTCTCGATCACCTTCTCCCGGCTTCCCGGTGGGCGGATCCGCAGCCAGAGCACCGGGTCGCGGTTGAGCGCGGCGAGCACCGCCTCGGCTTCACCCGAAGGCGACGAGCGGGCGATCGCGGTGGCCAGCCA
>JAYVRT010000148.1:0-8013 GCA_043776025.1 Archangiaceae bacterium
CACAAGCAGGATCGGGTGATCGCCGAGCTGGGCGAGCGGGAGTGCTTCGGGGAGATGGCGATCCTCGACGCCGCGCCGCGGTCGGCGACGGTGACCGCGCTGACCGAGACGGCGCTGCTGAAGATCACCCGCGAGGACTTTCAGGACATCATGAGCGAGAAGCCGGAGATCGCGATGGGGATCATCAAGGTCCTCACCCGCCGGCTGCGAGACGCGATCCGCTGACTTGCGGCGGTGGGCAGTGCTACAGACGCCCCCCATGTCCGAGACCCCGCCCGTCCCGACCGAACCGGTTCACGCCGGCCATTCCTTCAAGCCGTACATCCCCGCGTCGGCGAATCTGCCCGAGCTGAGCGTCGGCCCGTTGATCGTCGGCACCCTCCTGGGTGTCGTCTTCGGCGCCTCGTCGCTGTACCTGGTGTTGAAGGTCGGCCTGACGGTGAGCGCCTCGATCCCGGTGGCGGTGATCTCGATCGCCCTGTTCCGCCTGCTCTCGAAGTTCGGGGTGCGCAACACCAACATCCTCGAGAACAACATCGTGCAGACCGCCGGGTCCGCGGGCGAGTCGATCGCCTTCGGGGTCGGGGTAACGATGCCGGCGATCATGATCCTCGGGTTCGACCTGGAGATCACCCGGGTGATGCTGGTGGCGGTGCTCGGCGGCCTGCTGGGGATCCTGATGATGATTCCCCTGCGCCGGGCACTGATCGTCGAGCAGCACGGCATCCTCAAGTACCCCGAGGGCACCGCCTGCGCCGAGGTCCTCAAGGCCGGCGCCTCGGACGAATCGCGCCAGGCGGCGGCCCAGGCCGACAGCGGCGCGGTCGAGGTCAGCGGCGGCACGACGATCGTCGCCGGGTTCGGCATCGGCCTCGCCTACAAGGCGCTGATGGTGGCGCTCAAGGGGTGGAAGGACACCCCGGAGAAGATCTTCGGCGCGCCGCTCAAAGGCGGTTCGATCTCCGCGGAGATCTCGCCCGAGCTGCTCGGCGTCGGCTACATCATCGGCCCGCGGATCGCGTCGATCATGTGCGCCGGCGGCGTGCTCGCGTACCTGGTGCTGATCCCCGCGATCAAGTTCTTCGGCGACAGCCTCGCCGGGCCGCTGGCGCCGGGCCGGATTCCGATCGCCGGCATGGGGCCGAACGAGATCCGCAGCGCCTACATCCTCTACATCGGCGCCGGCGCGGTCGCGGCGGGCGGAATCATCAGCCTCGCGCGCGCGCTGCCGACGATCTGGCAGGGCCTCCGCGGAGGCCTGGTGGACCTGGGCCTGATCGGCAAGAAGACCAGCGGCGCGTCCGCGAACGCCGGGCTGCGCACCGACCAGGACCTGTCGATCAAGTTCGTCGCCGGCGGCCTGGTCGCGCTGCTCGCGGTGATCGTGATCGCTCCGCCGCTGAACATGAACATCGGCGGCGCGCTGCTGATCGTGATCTTCGGCTTCATCTTCGTCACCGTCTCCTCGCGCCTGACCGGGGAGATCGGCTCGTCCTCCAACCCGATCTCGGGGATGACCGTCGCCACCCTGCTGCTGACCTGCGCGATCTTCCTCATCATCGGGTGGACCGGGCCGACCTACTACGTGACCGCGCTCTCGGTCGGCGCGATCGTCTGCATCGCCGCGAGCAACGGCGGCACCACCTCGCAGGACCTGAAGACCGGCTTCCTCGTCGGCTCGACGCCGCGGCACCAGCAGGTGGCGATCCTCGTCGGCGCCCTCGCTTCGGCGATCGCGCTCGGGCCGATTCTGCTCAAGCTCAACGAAGTGGCCACCGTCTACGTCACCCCGGTCACCTTCGATCACGTCGGGGACGCCCCGCCGCTGACCCCCGAGGAGCTCGACGCCCTCCCCGCCTTCGATGGCACCTTCCCCGGTTCGGACGTGCCCCTGCTGCCGTTCGAGAAGGCCGAGTACAAGAAGCTGACCCTCGCCAAGCAATTGGGCGAGCTGCTGCCCGGCGAGTACCTGGTCGACGTGAAGACGCGCGCGCCGAAACTGCTGGTGCGTTCCGCGTTCGCGCCTGCCCTGCGCACCGACGTCTCGAAGCTTGCTCAGAAAGAGAAGCTCACCGGGCCGCAGGCCACCACCGACACCGGCGAGTACTTCGTCTGGCAGAAGGTCGACAACGAGAACGGGCCTCCGGGCAAGTACCTCGTCGACCCCACAGGCCGCGCCGTCTACCTCGTCGATCCGGGGATCAACGGCGTGCACCGCGAGCGCCCCGACGGTTCGCGGGTCACCAAGTTCGTCGCGCCGAAGGCGACGCTGATGTCCTACATCATCAAGGGCATCCTCAACCGGGAGCTGCCCTGGGGTCTGGTGCTGCTGGGGGTGATGATCGCCCTGACGCTGGAGATGTCGGGAATTCCCTCACTGGCCTTCGCCGTCGGCGTCTACCTGCCGCTCTCGTCGTCCTCGCCGATCTTCATCGGGGGGCTGGTGCGGTGGCTGGTGGACCTCTACGTGCGCAAGAAGCACGCGGGCAGCAAGATGACCGAGGATGAGTTGGTCGCTGAGGGGGACAAGAGCCCCGGGGTGCTGCTCGCGTCCGGGTACATCGCCGGCGGTGCGATCGCCGGGATCCTGATCGCCTTCATGGCGGGGGTCTTGAGCAACACCGACCGGGCCCTCGAGGACTGGTCGAAGGCCCACAACCCCT
Organism: Archangiaceae bacterium; assembly: GCA_043776025.1. Taxonomy (GTDB): domain Bacteria; phylum Myxococcota; class Myxococcia; order Myxococcales; family Myxococcaceae; genus JAYVRT01. The sequence continues at coordinate 2,664 of JAYVRT010000148.1, forward strand.
TCTTCGACGGGCCGAGCTCTGACCTGCTGTCGATGATTCCCTTCGTGCTGATCGCGGCGCTGCTGCTCGCGGTGGGCCGGGAATTGCTGCTCAAGCCGACGGTGACCAAGGCCGCCGGGAAGTAACTCGGCGGTCGACGGGTGCTAGAGTCGGTGGACCCGATGGCCACCGTCAGTCCCCCGAAGAAGTCCGCCCCGCCGGCCAAGGCCCCGCCGGTCGCCCCGGCTGCTCCCGCCGCCCCCGCGCCAGATCCGATGGAGGATCCGGCGAAGCGGAAGCAGGTCGAAGCCGCGCGAACGGTGTTGTTCCACATCACCAAGGGCATCAAGCAGATCGGCATGTACCGCCACGCCGAGGCGAAGTTCCCCGAGTTCCTTCAGAAGGCGTGCGACGCGCTCGGGGTCTACACCAAGGAGTACGGGTCGTTGACGCTGAAGGTGGACATGACCAACTTCACCCTTCACAAGGTGGAGCTGTTCTCCGAAGAGAGCGCAATCCCCTACAAGTTCTTCAAGGACGGGATCCGCCAGCTGATCTTCCGCGACGGGACCGAGGTAGCGGAGCTGGTCTCGTTCGTCCTGATCTCGCTCTCCGACCCCGACCGCGGCGCCGACGACCTCAACGCCCAGCTGTGGCGGGCGCAGATGCCGCACTTCGAATTCATCATGGTCGAAGGCTTCAAGATGGACGAGTTCGGCGAGGAAGAGATCCAGGTCGAGGTCGATCAGGTGGTCGACTACCTGCAGCGCCGGCTGCGCGCCGAGTCCGACGACTACCTGCGCTTCGCCCGGGTGAGCGAGGACGATCTCGAGGCACAGCTGGACGGGGTCGAGCAGATGCGCGGCGTGGTGATCACCGGGGTGACCGCTGACGCGACCCTGAAGGCGAAGCTGCAGAAGGACATCTTCGACGAAGAGAACATGCGCCTGTTCCCGAAGCTCATCGGCGCGGTGTTCCAGGTCGTCGAGGCGGGCATCGACGACCCGAAGATGCTGGAGGACATGTTCGTCCAGCTGCTCGACGCGATGCTGCTGCAGGAAGACTTCGCGACGATCAGCCAGGTGGTGCTGAAGCTGCGCGCGATGGAGCAGAAGGCGGGCCTCGACAGCCCGATCTCGATGCTGCTCCAGAACTTCCAGATGAAGATGGGCGAGGAGCAGCGGCTGTCCCGAATCGGCGACGTGCTGCGGACCAGCAAGCCGAAGAACGGGCAAGACGTCGTCCGCTACCTCTCGGGCCTCGACAGCTCGGTGGTGCCGATTCTCCTCTCGGTGCTCGAGCAGGTGGAGCTCGCCGAGAACCGGCTGCTGCTGTGCGACGTGATGGTCCACTACGCCAAGGAGATCTCCGAGCCCTTCGTCAACCGGCTCAAGTCCGACCGGCCGCAGACGGTGCGCGACATGATCTACGTGCTCGACAAGGCGAACCACCCCGACAAGCTGAAGTACTTCGCCGACACGCTGCGCAGCAAGAACCTGGCGATCCGCCTCGAGGTGATGGGGATCATCGCCCGCGGCCGCACCGGTGAAGCCCGCAAGCTGATCAGCTCCTGCCTCGAGGACGACAACGTGCAGATCCGGATGCAGGCGGCGCGGGTGCTGCCTGAGTTCGACCGCGAGAAGGCGTACCTCGACCTGCTGAAGCTGGTGAAGGAGCCGACGTTCGCCAAGAAGGAACCGAAGGAGCGCGAGTCGATGTACACCGCGCTGGGCTCGACCGGCGTCGCCGGGGCGATCAGCTACTTCCAGGGGATCCTGGGGGCCAAGGGCGGCCTGTTCAACAAGCAGAAGGTGATCGAGGACAAGCTGCTCGCCGTCGCGGGGATGTCCGGCTCGTGCACCATTCAGACCTTCAAGTTCCTCAACGAGGTCGCCGCCGACACCAGCCAGCCGCCCGAGGTGGTGCATGCGGCGAAGATGGCGGCGATGCGCACCAAGAAGACCCTCTTTGGCGACGCCAGGGAACAGTAGATGGCCGAGAACCTTCAGATCACCGCCGCGCAGGAAGAGAATCTCGATACCTTCGGGCGGGAGCACAACGAGAAGCTGCAGCAGCTGGCGCGCGGCATGATCTCCAGCCTCTACATGCTGATCCGGTCGGTGAAGATGTACGACCCGGACAATGCGGTCTTCGCCAAGCCGCTGGCGCAGCTGGAAGACACGATCAACACCATCATCCGGCGCGACGGGAAGCTGGACCTCGTCGGGGTGAAGCAGTCGTTCTACATCAACGGGATGTTGGTGAAGGTCGACATGGCGGCCCTCGACAACGTGAAGTTCCTGCTCGAGGAGATGCGGGCGAAGGACGTCGGCGGGTTCACCCTGCTGCGCCCAGTGCAGAACGAGGAGCTGCGAAACTTCGTCTGGATCTTCTCCAAGGACCAGGCGGAGGACGCGGACGAGGACGGCACCGGTGGCCGGAAGCTCGTCGCGATGAAGCTGGCGAAGTACAGCAAGCTCAAGGAGAAGCTCGACAACGACAAGGACGAGTCGGAGGCCCGCATCGACCGGAAGAAGTACGCGCTCACCGTCTATGGCCGGGCGATCTTCTTCATCCGCAAGTACCTCGAGTCACTGAAGACGGACAAGCCGGTCAACAGCGCGAAGGCGCTGCGGCTGATTCAGGACTTCGTCGACATCTCCTTCGACCAGCGGACCCACTTCCTCGGGCTCACGACCACCCGCAGCGAAGGCGAGTACCTGTCGTACCACCACGTCAACGTCTGCCTGATGTCGATCGTCTTCGGGGCTGAGCTGGGGATGACCAAGACCCAACTGCGCGACCTCGGGTACATCTCGATGTTCTTCGACGCCGGCATGGGCTCGCTGCCCGAAGCGCTGCTGAGCAAGCGCGGCGCGCTCACCCAACCGGAGAAGCTGCTGATCCAGAAGGCGCCGCTGGTGGCGGTGCGGAACATCCTCAAGGAGAAGGCGATCAACCGCAGCACGCTGATGCGGGTGGTGACGACCTTCGAGTTCAAGACCGACTTCGGCACCGCGGTGCGCGACAGCCAGGGCAACATCCAGATGATCATCCCCAAGGCCAACCTCGGCCTCTACGCCCGGATGATCGCCATCTGCTCGACGTACGACGCGCTGACCTCGAAGCGCCCGTTTCGCGACGCCTACGGCCCTGAGGTCGCGCTGATGCTGATGTGGACGGAGATGCGCAACAAGTTCGACCCGGACCTGCTCAAGGTCTTCATGCGGGTGATGGCGATCCAGCCGGTGAAGGTGCTGACCAAGCGCCAGCAGTCGGCGGGGATCTCTCTCAGCGGGTTCTAGCCGCGGGAGCCTCGCCCTCGAGGGCGGCGACGGCGGCGCTGAAGTCCGCCGGCGGTGGCGCCTCGAAGCTCAAGGGCTTCTTCGTCCGCGGGTGGGCGAACTTCAGCCGCCACGCATGCAGCGCCTGCCGGGAGATCACCGCCGGGCCGCCCTTCTTCGCGCCCCCGTAGAGCGCATCCCCCAGCAGGGGGTGCCCCAGGTCGGCGAAGTGGGCGCGGATCTGGTGGGTCCGGCCGGTCTCCAGCGTGACCTCCAGCAGCGCCGCGCGCGGGAACCTGCGGGCGACAATGAAGTGGGTCACCGCCTCCTTGCCCTGCTTCACCTTGCTCGAGAAGCGCTGCCGGTGCTTGGGGTGCCGGCCGTAGAGCGTGCGCAGGGTGCCGGTGGCGCCCGCGGGCATCCCGTGCACCAGCGCGAGGTAGGTCTTCTCCACCTGCCGCGCCTTGAACGCCGCCTGGAGCGCGGTGAGGGCGGCGTCGTTCTTCGCCACCACCAGCAGCCCCGAGGTGTCTTTGTCGAGGCGGTGGACGATGCCCGGCCGCAGCTCGCCGCCGATGCCCGCCAGGTCCGAGACGTGGAACAGCAGGGCGTTGACCAGCGTGCCGTCGGGGTTGCCCGCCCCGGGGTGGACGACCATCCCCGCCGCCTTGTCGAGGACGAGAAGATCGGCGTCCTGGAAGACGACCTTCAGCGGCAGGTCCTGGGCGGCCAGCTCGGTGACCGCGGGGGCCGAGGGCAGGTCGAGGTGCAGCGCCTCCCCACCCTTGAGCCGCAGCGCGGCGTGCACTGGCTTGCCCGACAGGGTCACCCGGCCCTCTTCGATCAACGCCTTGAGGCGCGAGCGGGTGAGCTCGGGCAGCAGGTGCGCCAGGTATTGATCGACACGTGCACCGCGGCCCGAGGGCGCGACGACGACTTCCATCACCAGATCTTCGACTTCACGTGCCCTTTGGGGCGGACCACGATGTCGCAGATCGCGCGATCGAAGAAGTTGGTGCGGGTGTAGATCTCCTGCGACACGCGGGTCTTGAAGAGCTCCCGGCCTTCTTCGATCTCGTCCTTGAGCGTCTCGAAGAGGTTGTCGTGCTCGATGCCCTTGATGATCTTCTGCTCGTTGTAAAGCGAGATGTCCGAGGCGATTGCCCGGGCCAGACGCATTGCCTTCATTCTTTCTTCGTCGGTCATCGAGGGTGGCATTCTTTCGTCAGGGTGCCTTGAGGTCAACCTTTCGAACGCCCCCGTTCGACGAGGCCGAGGTAGCTCTTGCAGACCTTCAGGCCGTCGAGCTTCAGCTCCCGGGCGAGGTTCATCAGGATTCCGCGCAGGTAGACCGTGGCCGGCAGCGCGTCGTACCGGTCGGCCTCGACGTTCTGCAGGTGTTTGGCGCCGATGCGGGTGCGGTCGGCGACCACCGTCAACGACATCCCGTGGGCGTTGCGGACGCTGCGGAGGAACTCGCCATTGTACTCGGTGTCCGGGGTGATCTCCGGAAGCTTCGGGCGCTCGGCCTCGGGCAGCGGCGGCGCCGACGGCCGGGGCGCGCTCGGGCCGGGCGCCGGAGGAAGCGTCGCCAGCGACAGCTCCTCGGGCGGTGGCGGCTCCGCAGGGACCTCGACGGGAGCGGCGGCCACCGGCTCGGGTGGCCGCGGCGGCGGCGCCTCTGAAAACGCCGGCCGAGACGCGCGAGGCACCGGGCGATCAGACTCGTGGAGCAGGTCGCCCATCTCGATCTGCGCCACCACCGGCTCTTTCTCGCGAGGCGGCAGGCCGAGATCCTCGTCATAGACGCTGCGCAGCTCGTCGTCGGTGAGGATCTCCATCGCTTCCTTGAGCCGGGCGCGGAGACTCTGTGCCGAGCCGGGCTGGGCCAGGCCGTAGAGTGCGACTTGATCGTCGGCGTAGAGCCGGGTGAGCCGCTCGCACGCGGCGCGGATCTCCCCCGGGGTCGCCGAGACCGAGATCTCGAGCAGCTCGTAGTACGTCTGCGCGGCGAACGGCTTCACAGGTCCAATGCAAGCAGGTTTTCCGCGACACGCAACAGCCCCGATGCAGCGGCGCTGTCGGGA
>JAYVRT010000149.1:0-8005 GCA_043776025.1 Archangiaceae bacterium
GTCGACAGCTCGGGGTTCTTGCACACGTCCCAGAAGCCGTTGGCCTCGCGGACGGCGCGGTAGCCCGGCAGGTAACGCCCCGCTTGCCGCATCAACCACACCGGGGGACGATCGACCGGGGCTCCGGAGAGTGCGGCGAGGAAGCGCGCCCGTTTGGTCAGCTTCTGCATCGCACCTTCAAAGCCCAAGCTGCCCGGCGCAGCGTCACAGATCTGTCATCGCGGGCAGCCTGGGCCGACCGATGGTGTCCAGATGCTCGCCATGAGCCCCGATTGGGTCGTCACCCGCGCGCAGCCCGACGCCGACGACGACGTGGCGGCTCTGCGGGCCATCGGCGTTCCGGCGGTGGCGGTCCCCTGCATCGAACGGGTCGCGCTGCCCTGGCCCCAGTGGAATCCGCCCGGCCCAAGGGTGGTGCTGGTGACGAGCGTCTTCGGCGCCAAGGCGCTGGTGAAGGCCTGGCCGACGCTGGCCGAGCCGAGGCCGAAGGTGGCGGCGATGGCGCCCTCGACCGCCGCCCGGCTCGAAGCCGCGGGGATCCCGGTGGAGCTCCGCGCCGAAGGCGGAGTGGTCGCGCTCGCCCAGGCCCTGCGCGCCTGGCACCGCGGTGGGCCGTTGGCGGTGCTCTACGCCACCAGCGACGCCGGCGCCCAGCAGGCAGAGCAGGCCCAGGCGCTGGCGGTGATGTCGCTCTTCGCCACCGTCGAGCGGATCGCCGTCTACTCGACGCGGGCGCCCGCGGGGCTCGACGTCGCGCTCGGCGCGCTGCCGGCGCCCGGCGCCTTCATCTTCATGAGCCCCTCGGCGGTGGAGAACGCGCTCGCCTGCCTGCCCGCGCCGCCGGTGAAGGTGGCGTGCATCGGCCAGTCGACCTACAGACGCTTCAAACAGCTGCTGGCGAACGGCCCAGCGACCCACTATTCGTCGTTTAGCGCCTTTCTCGGCGCGCTCACCCAGGAGAGATCGTGAACATCCCGGTTCGCATGCGTCGGATGCGGAAGAACGTCGGCATTCGCCGCCTCGTCGAAGAGACCTCGCTCGAGCCGCGCCACCTGGTGCAGCCGTACTTCGTCGTCTCCGGCAGTGGGATCCTCAAAGAGGTCAAGGCTGGCTATGGCCTGTGGCACGTCAGCGCCGACAAGCTCGTCGAAGAGGTCGCGCCGCTTGCGAAGGCGGGCGTCGGCGGGGTGATGCTCTTCGGCGTCCCCGACGAGAAGAGCGACGACGCCGCCCGGCTGCCGCACCAGCTCGCGCCGCTGGTCGATGGGATCAAGCGCCTGAAGGACGCGCACCCGACGCTGCCGCTCTTCGCCGACGTGTGTCTCTGCTCGTTCACCACCCATGGCCACTGCGGGGTGGTGCAGGGCGATCAGATTCTCAATGACCCGACGCTGAAGATCCTCGCCGACTTCGCGGTGATGCTCGGCAGGGCCGGCGTCGACTTCGTCTCTCCCAGCGACATGATGGACGGCCGGGTGGCGGCGATCCGCGCGGCGCTCGACGAGCAGGCGCTGACGGGGGTGGGGATCCTCTCCTACGCGGTGAAGATGGCGTCGGCCTTCTACGGCCCGTTTCGCGACGCGGCCCACTCGGCCCCCAGCTTCGGCGATCGCGCCAGCTACCAGCAGCCGGCAAACAACCGCCGCGAGGCGCTGCGCGAGCTGAAGCTCGACGAGGAGGAGGGCGCCGACGCGCTGCTGATCAAGCCGGCGATGACCAACCTCGATCTGCTCCGCGACGCCCGCGAGCGCAGCGACCTGCCGCTGTTCGCCTACCAGGTGTCGGGCGAGTACGCGATGATCCGCGCCGCCGCTGACGCCGGGCTGCTCGACTTCGAGCGCGCGATCAAAGAGTCGCTGGTCTCGATTCGCCGCGCGGGCGCCGACGTCGCGATCAGCTACTTCGCGCGCCCGTGGTGCCGAAAGTGACGCGCTAAATTTGCGGTGGGACAAGAACCGCGGGAACGCCGTTGCCTTTGCGGATGTTCTTCTTCAAAATTGCCTATCAGCGCGTACGGAATCTCGTGAGAGCGCGGGGGGCGTAAATGGTCGAGAGCTTCAGAGAAGATCGGAAGTTCAGCTACACGCAGGCGCGGTCCTTCAGCCGGTATCCGGCGCAGTTCCCGGTGCTGGTGAAGTCCACCGAGTACCGCCTCTACGATGAGGTCCGCGATCTCTCCGAAGGGGGCATCGGCGTGGCCACCCGTCACCCGATGCCGGCGATGACCCTGGTGAAGGTGGTGCTCGAGGCGCCCCACGAGACTGACCCGATCGAGCTGATGGGCCGGGTGATGTGGAGCAAGCCGGGCGCGATGGGAATCCGCTTCGAGCAGGGCGACTCGCGGCTCTTCGCCGCCGTCGACCGGATCGCCAAAGACCTGCAGCGCCTCTGAGCCGCCGGGCTATAACCCGCGCTCCTTGAAGCGGGTCTTTTCCCTCTGTGCCCTCGTGTTTTCCGCCGCGGCCCTCGCGCAGGCGGGCAGTGATCGCGTCAGCGCCAGCGGCTATTACCGGCTGATGGCCCGCCCGGATTTTCAAGGGGGCTTCGGGCGCCTCGGCTTCTGGAACCTCACCGGCCGGCTCCTCAACGAGGGTCCGTACGCCGCGCTCGAGCTGAAGCTGGAGCTGCTCCAGGCGCCCCCGGGATCCACCGAGACCTGGGCCAGCATCCACGCCCGCCTCGAAGGTGGCTCGGCGGCCAACTTCGACCCCGGCAACGGCTCGCTGTCGCTGTTCCGCCTCGCGCAGCTCTACGCCCGCGCCGGAAACATTCTCCTCGACAAGGTCACCTGGCAGCTGGGGACCCTGACCTACTTCTACGGGGACCTGGGGCTGTATGATCTGCGGCCGGCGACGCTTTTCGGCGAAACCGTGGGCCTCTCGGCGACCTACCACCGGGAGCGCTTCGACGTGCTGCTCGGCATCGGCGACTCGGGCTTCGCGATCCGCGGGGTGAACTATGCGCCGCTGTTGACCGGGGGGGGCGGCGTGCGGCTGCGGATCCTCCCGGGCCACCTCGAGTTCGGCGGCGGCGGACAGCTCAACTACGAGCCGTTCATCGAGGGAGACCAGTTCTCCAGCTACGTCACCCCGGGGATCTCCTACGAGGACTTCGTCCGCAAGCAGGTGGTGAAGACGTACCTGCGCGATCACCCCGGCCAGGAGAATTATTTCCCCCGGCCCGTCGCCGCCACCCGGTCCTCCGTCTCGTGGCTCGGCGTCGGCTACCTCGGCTTCGGGGGCTTTGGCCCGCTGCGGTGGGACAACCTCTTCGTCTCCTACAAGCGGCGCCACCCAGAGAATTTCTACATCGAGAAGGCGGACTCCGGCCTCGAGTTCAAGATCCACACCGCGGATCTCACGCGCGATCGCTACCAGCTGCAGGTGGGCAACGAGATGCAGGTGACGATCTGGCCCAACCGCCTCGACGCCGTCTGGGGCGTGCTCTACGGGGACGACACCGACTTCGCGAACACGATCTGGGCGTCGGAGGACAACCGCACCTACGTCTCGACGGTGCTGCGGCTGCAGGGCTACCTCACCCGTTCCACCCACCTGCTGGTCGAGGGCGGCATCGGCCAGGAGAAGTCGAAGAACGGCAACCTCTGGCGCGAGCACGTCGACTCGGTCTTCCAGAGCACCAACGGAATGGCCGACAGCCGCGGCCTGCAGATGGGCGACTCGGCGGTGCGGACGACGATGCAGCTCAAGGCCGGGGTGGTCTTCAACCCCACGGGCTTCGGGATCTACGCCCGGCCGTCGATCCGCCTGCTCTACGGCGTGCAGTACTCGAGCGCGCAGGCCGCCTTCAGCAACGGCTTCTCCTCGAGCCTCGATCAGTTCAACCAATTCCCCGGCACCGAGCTCCACTGGCACCACGTGATCTCGCTCGAATCGGAAGGGTGGTTCTAATGCTCCGACCCCGCGCGGCGGCGTGCGTCCTGATCCTGCTGGCGGGCTGCATCCCCCACGTCCCACAGCAGCGGGCGGCGACGCCGACGCCGATCGCGGTCGGGTGGGGCCTCGACTCGGAGCGGGCCGGGGCGGCGCTCGAGGTGCCGGCGAAACTCCGCGATCGGGTCGGCGCCGAGTGCTCCGATCGCAACCTGGTGGCGAAGGACGAGGGGGCTCCCAGCCCGTCGCGGCTGAGCGCGGTGCGGCTGGAGGCGATGCGGAAGCTCGACCCGACCGGCCTGCTGCTGCTGATCGAAGCCCGCCCGGCGTTCTTCTCTCAGCATGACGGCCGCTACCGCTGGTCGGTGGCGGTGAAGCTGACCGCTTCGCTGCGCCCGGGCGTCAACGCCGAGGAAAACTTCAACCTGCCGGCGCTGCTCCAGTTCGAGCACGAGCGCGAAGCCGACGCGCTCAACGCGGTGGTCGACGACATCGCGCAGCGGGTGGGCACGTTGCTCGACGGGTTGCTGCAGGAGGCCCCGGTGACGCGCGCCCCGGCCAGGGGGCTGGTGTACTTCGCGATGGTCGACCGGTTCGCCAACGGCGATCCGGGCAACGACGGTGCGATCGACTTCAAGGACCCAGCCGCGTTCCACGGCGGCGATCTGCAGGGGGTGATCGACCACCTCGACTGGCTGCAGTCGCTGGGTGTGCGCACCCTCTGGCTCTCGCCGGTGTTCGCGATGCGACAGGAGAAGATCGGCGCCTGGGGCGCGTTTCACGGCTACTGGACCTGGGACCTCAACCGGGTCGAACCCCGGTTTGGAGACGAGGCGCTGCTCGCGCGGCTGGGCGACGCGCTCCACGCCCGGGGGATGCGCCTGGTGCTCGACCTGGTGCTCAACCACGTCGGCCATGGGGCGCCGCTGCTCACCGAGCACCCCGACTGGTTTCACCACCAGGGGGACATCAAGGACTGGAACGACCCCGCGCAGCTGGTCAACGGCGACGTCCACGGTCTGCCCGACCTGGCGACCGAGCGCGAAGACGTCTACCAGTACCTGCTCGGGGCGAGCCTCAAGTGGGTGAAGGTTGCGCACGCCGATGGCTTCCGGCTCGACGCGGTGAAGCACCTGCCGGCGAGCTTCTGGGCGCGCTTCAACGCCGACGTCCGCAAGGTGGCGGGCCCGGACTTCGAGCTGCTCGGCGAGATGCTCGACGGAGATCCCCAGGTCGTCTCTCGGGTGCAACGCGAGGGCGCGTTCAGCTCGATGTTCGACTTTCCGCTTCACTTCGCGCTGATCGACGTCTTCTGCCGAGGGCAGAGCGCGGCGCACCTCGGGTCGGTGCTCACCTCCGATCGCCTCTACCCCGCGCCGGAAGAGCTCACCACGCTCGCCGACAACCACGATCTGCCGCGGCTGATGAGCGCCTGTGGGCTCGACCTGGGGCACTCGACGCAGGCGCTGACGTTCCTGCTCACCGCGCGCGGCTCGCCGTCGATCATCTGGGGCACGGAGACTGGCCAGGTGGGCGACAAGGACCCGGCGAATCGGGCCTCGATGGTGTTCGCCGATGCGCCGCTGCATCGCACGATCGCCCAGTGGACAGGGGTGCGCGCCGCCGACCCCGCGCTGGACCATGGCGTGCCGCTGGTGCTGGAGGCCTCGCGCGATCTCTTCGCCTACCTGCGGGTGCTCGACGATCAGGCGGCGCTCTTCGTCTTCAACCGCTCGGCCGCCCCGTGGAAGATCCCCGCGCAGGAAGGGGTGGCGTGGCGCGACGCGCTCACCGGGGTCCAGCAGCCCGAGGCAGTCACCGCGCCGAACTCGGTGCGGGTCTTCGTCACCCCGAAGGCGAGCCGTTCGTTCGCGGACCTCGCGGCGGCGGCGCGGGCGCTCTCGCAAGGCAAAGCGGAGACGCGGAAGATCCAGTTCGTCGCCCGGGGCCTGGCGGCGGGCAAGGACGACGAGGTGAGGGTGGTCGGCTCGGGCCCGGAGCTGGGCGCGTGGCGTCCCGAGGCGGGCCTGAGGCTGTCCGCGGCGGGCGCATCGGCCGAGCTGCCGATGCACGGCGTCTTCGAGTTCAAGCTCGCGGTGAAGTCGGGCGCTGGGCCGTGGCGTTGGCAGAGCGGCGAGAATCAGGTCCTGCTGGTAAAAGGCGCGGCGCAGGTCGAGCTGCAGTGGGGGGAAGGGTGAGCGACCGGATCGGAATCGTGCTGCTTCACCGTGGCGACCCGGCGACGCCCGACGACGCGCAGCCGTGGCTGAAGACCGCCTATGCCGACCCGCTCGCGTACCGGCTGTCCTTCGGCAGCGAGGCGCAGAAGGCGCTCGCGGTGCCGCTCGCCTGGTGGGACGGCAAGGCGCTGGCCCAGAAGCTCCGCGACATCGGCGGCCGCTCGCCCCTGGCGGCGAACGTGGCGCAGCTGGCGGCGTCGCTGGAAAGCCGGCTCAACAAGGAAGGGCAGGGCACCGCCGGGGCGAAGTTCAAGGTCCTCGGGGGAATGCGCTACGGCGCGGGGTCGATCGCCGAAGCCTGCCGTGAGCTCGAGAAGGACGGGATCAAGCGGATCGTCGGCGTCTCGCTCTACCCGCAGCAGTGCAAGCGCTTCTTCGAGTCGTCGGGCAAGGCGTTGGCGCGCGAGGCGGCCGAGGGCAGCGACGTGTCGTTGATCGATCGCTGCGTCCACCCTGTGTACTTCGACGCGGTGCGGGCCTCGGTCAGCGCCGCGCTCGAACGGGTGGCGGACGCACCGGTGGTCTTCGCCGCGCTGCACCTCGATCGCTCGGACGCGCTCGAGGGCGACCCCTACCCGGAGCAGCTGGTGGCCGCGGTCGAGGCGGTGATGAGCAAGCTCGAACGGCCGCACCGGCTGTGCTGGCTCGAGCTCGGCGGGCCCGGGCTCTCAGTGGACGAGATGCTGAAGAAGTTCCGCGAGGGCGGGGCCCCGGCCGTCGTCCTCTGTCCGTTGGGGACTTCGGTCGACGAGCTCGAGCTGGTGCACGCGCTCGACTTCCGCCTCCGGCCCGTCGCCAAGGCGCTGGGCTTCACCCACGTCGAACGGGCGGCGTCGGTGGCGACCTCTCCGCTCTACGCCGATGCGCTGGCGGTGGTGATCGGCGAGCACCTGACCCGCGTCGGTGCGCTGGGCTTCAAGGGCTGACGTTCCAATCGGCTCGGGAATCCGGGGGGCGCTGCGCGCGAGCGCCCGCCGCCATCGATCGAGGGAGGCGCCTGGCCGCGCACGGTAGGCGAGCGCTTTGCCCCGTTTCGCATTATCTGCCGGCAATGTGGAAAAGTCTGGGAGTCGGGCTCGTCGTCCTCGCTGGGTGCGGGCTGGCCGAGCCGCAGGTCGGGCACGTCGTCTCCGTCGGTGCAGCGGAGGCGCTCTTCGAGCACCGTGCGAACGGGTCGGATCTGATTCACACCCGGGTGATCTTCCCGTCGGACGAGCAGGGGGCTCCGAAGGTGGGGCCGTTTCCCGCGGTGGTCTTCATCCAGGGCGGGCTGGTGCCGGACCGCCGCTACCGCTGGTGGGCAGAGCAGCTGGCCCGGGCGGGCTACGTGGTGGCGCTGCCCTCGCACAACCTGAGCCTCGCGATCTTCTCCGTCGACTCGGGGGCGCAGGCGCGCCGGCTGCTGGTCGAGCCGCCCCGGTCGGTGCTCAGCGGCCTGGTCGATGCGAAGCGGATCGCGGTCGCCGGGCACAGCCTGGGTGGCGTGGTCGCGGCCAAGCTCGCCCTCCAGGAGGGCTTCAGCGCGCTCCTGCTCGAGGGGAGCCTCCCCGATGTTCCGGATGAAGAGGCCCTGGCGCACCTGCCGTTCCCTTCGCTCTCACTGGCCGGGGAGAAGGACTGCAGCGCCAGTCTCTCGTCGGTCACCGCGGGGGCCACGCACCTCGGCTCGCCGACGGCGCTGGTGGTGCTCGACGGAGTCACGCACTACCAGTTCACCGACTCGGACAAGGAGGACGTCGCGCGCGGCTGCGCGGCGGGCGTCGGCCTCGAGGTCGCCCACGAGCGGATCTCCGCGGCGTCGATCGCGTTCCTCGACGCGGCGCTCTCGGCCTCGCCCTCGGTTGGCGCGGCGGCGCTGCGCGCGGTGCCGGG
>JAYVRT010000150.1:0-8000 GCA_043776025.1 Archangiaceae bacterium
CAGCCCGAGGCCCGCTTCGATCACAGCCAGGCGGCCGCCGACGCCCAGGCGGTCTACGCCGCGCTCAACCCCGGGCTGTCTGGCCTGGGCACCGACGAGTCAGGGCTCTTCAGCCTCCTCGCCAACCGCCAACCCTCGCAGCTGCACGACGTGAAGCGGCTCTACCAGCAGCAGTACGGGACCTCGCTCGAAGGGGCGCTGAAGAAGGACCTGAGCGGAGGGGACCTCCGCCGCGCGACCGCGCTGCTCGGCGGGGACGCCGTCCAGGCGCAGGCCGAACGGCTCCACAGCGCGACCCGCGGCGTGTTCGGAGCCAACACCCAGGAGCTCCTCCACGCCCTCGAGGCGATGCCTCCCGAGCAGGCCGCGGCGGTGCAGCAGCGCTTCGCCGAGCACTTCGGGCCGCTCGAGGGAGCCCTCTCCCGCTCGCTCAGTGGGCCTTCGCGTGACGAAGCGCTGGCGTTGCTCTCGGGCGATGGCGCGGCGGCCTACGCCGCCCGGCTCGACGGCGCGCTCAACCTCACCCACTCGCCGGACGTCGCGCTCCAGGTGTTGAGCCACGCCTCCCCCGAAGCGCTGGCCAGCCTGAGCGACGCTTATCGGCAGCGCACCGGAAGGCCGCTGGCCCAGGACGCTGGCACCCGGCTCAAGGGGACCCAGAAGGACCTCGCCGTCGCGCTGCTCAGTGGGGACTCGGTCGGCGCTGACGCCGCACGCCTGCGGCACGCCGCCGAAGGAAAGCTGCTCGGCCTGGGCAAGGACGCGACCGGAGCGCTGGCGATCCTCGAGGGTCAGCCGCCCGACCGGCGCCCGGCGCTCGCCGCCGCGTACGAGAAGAAGTACGGCGTCGGCCTCGCCTCCGACATCGCCGCCCGCTACGGAGGCCGCGAAGGCGAGCGGCTGCACAAGGCGCTCGCCGGCACGCTCGACCCAGTGGAGCGGGTGCAGATTGCGATCAAAGGGTGGGGCGCGGACCAGAAAGCGATTCACCAGGTGCTCGACGGGCGCTCGAAGGAGCAAATCGCCCAGCTGTCGGCCGACTACAAGGCACGCACCGGCGAGGAGCTGCCCACCGTGCTCGGGCGCGAGCTCTCCGGGCGGGCGAAGTTCGACGCGATGCTCTCCCTCGAGGGCGCGCCCGCGACGCCGGAGGAGGCGATCGATCGCACCCTCCGCCAGCGAGACTTCGAGCGGGCCGGCGGGCTGAACCAGGTCAGCCGCTTCGCGATGGATCGCGTCTCGGGGTCCGGCGCCCGCCTCGACGGCACGGTCAAAGAGGCGCAGGCCGCGCTCGCCGCCGCGAAGGCCGATGGCGTCATCGACGCCGGCGAGCGCGCCCACCTCGCCGAGCTCACCGGCCGGGCCGCGGGCGAGGTGAAGACCTACCGGGAGAAGAAGGACGCCACCGCCCAGGGCGCCGCGACCGCCGCCGCCGTCGCCGCCACCGTCGCCACCGCGGGAGCCGGAGCGCCGCTGCTGATCGGAGCCGCCGCCGGCGCCGCGGCGAAGGTCGCCACCACCGCCGCGCTCAGCGGACAGGGCTACTCGAAGCAGCAGGCCGGCCTCGACGCGGCGAAGGGTGTGCTCGAAGGCCTCGGCGGCGTCGCCGGGGGCGCGGTGGTCGGCAAAGCCGCCGCCACCCTCGCCGGCCGCGCGGTCCAAGGCGCCGCCAGCGGCGCGGTGACCGGCTTCGTCCAGGGCGCGACCGAGAACGCGCTCGACTCTCAGACCTGGAACGCCGGGGTCAAAGAGGGCCTGTTCCAAGTCGGCAAACAAGCCGCCTCCTCGGCGGTGACGAGCGCGGCGATGGGCGCGGCGGGCTCCGTCGCCAAGGACCTGCGCGGGCCGCTGGCCGGCCAGTCCAACGTCGTCGCCACCAAGCTCCCCGGCGAGGGAGAGGTCGACCTGTCGAAGTACAAGGCGGACAAGGCCGCCCGCGACGGGACGAAGAAGCTGCTCGGCAACGAATACATCGAGACCCAGTTCGCCGCCGAGGACGCGAAGGCCGCGAACAAGGCGCTGGGCAAGGCCCAGGTCGGCGACCTGATTGGCCTGCGCGCGTACACCGCTGACCACTACAAGGAGATGAACGCCGCGCTGCGGGGCGGGAAGGCCGCCGACCTGAAGAAGGTCGCGCCGATGGTGAAGACCGCAGCCTCCGCGCTCAACGCGCTGCCGACCTACGAGGGCACTGTCTACCGCGGGACCCACCTCGACGACGCCGCCCTCAAGCAGTACCAGGTGGGGAAGGTGGTCGCGGAGAAGGCCTTCATGAGCACCACCACCGCCAAGGACACCGCCTTCCAGGGCAACGCCGTCTTCGTCATCAAGTCGAAGGCGGGCGGCAAAGCGGTCGACATGCTCTCGAAGTTCCCCACCGAGAAAGAGGTGCTCTTCGGGCCCGGCACCGAGTTCAAGGTGCTCAAGAGCGCGCTCGACGCGAAGACGGGCAAGCAGCTCATCTACCTTCAGGAGGTCCCGTGACCGGGCGCCTGACACCGCAAGAGCAGGCGGACCTCGAGGCGATGGAGGCCGACGTGGCGAAGACCCCGCTGGCGCCGGTGCGCAAGGACGTGCGTGTCGAGCGCTTCGTCGGCGACGCGCCGGGCCTGGGCGCGGACGGCAAGCTCTTCCCCGTGCCTCCGCGGGCGCCGGCGAAACCGCGGAAGTAGTCAGAGTCGGACCCCAGCGCGCGTCGAAGAGCCACCCCGTCTTTTGAAGGAGGCCTTCGATGCTGACCCGAACCCCCGCCGATCGCCTCGCCGTCGAGAGCTACCGCAAGCTCAAGGCCCGCGCGCTCGAGCAGGCGCTGGCTCCCCAGCGCAGAAGCCCCACCCAGGCGGTGCTCGCCTGGCGGGAGCACTTGCTGAACTTGCTCGCGCTGCACCTCGCCCAGAGCGACGCCGCGCGAACGGTTGCGCCGACAACTGCCCAGTTGCTGCAGCTTCAGCGGGGAGCCGAAGCGGTGCTGCGCGCCCGGGAGTCTTAGGCGTCAAGCTCCGGCGCGGGCGCGGCGCCGACTCAAGTGCGCCAACCCGAGGAGCGCGAAGCCGCAGGCGAACGGTGCCCCGCTGGTGCCGTTGCAGCCGCAGCCGCCGACGAGGTCCCGGCGCAGCGGAGGCTCTTCCCGCGGCTGCGCGGAGAAGGAAACTGCCTGCGAGCGGGTGAAGTTTCCCGCCGCATCCCACGCGATCGCGACCAGGGTGTGCGGGCCGGGGCCGACCGACCGCCGCGTGGCATAGGGAGCCGCGACCAGCGTCGCCGTCACCGTGCCGTCGAGCTCGAGCTCCACCCGGGTGACGCCGACGTCGTCGGTCGCGGTCGCGCGCAAGACGAGCTCGACGCCGGTCGTGGCATCGGCGAGCGGCGCGGTGACCGAGACCACCGGCGGCGATTGATCCACCGGCCCAGTCGCTCCCACCACGACCGGAACCGCGTCGCTGGTGGCCGAGTTCCCGGCCGCGTCGAATGCCTTCGCGGTGAGCAGGTGATTTCCGTCGGTGAGCGTCGAGGCGTCGAAGGTGAGCACGAACGGAGCGGTCACCGACTCGCCGAGCAGCGTCGCCTCCGAGAAAAACTGGATCCGGGTGACCCCAACGTCGTCGGTCGCGGTCGCGCCGAGCATCGTCGCGCCGACCAGCCGCGCGCCAGGGGAGGGTGCGGTGAGAGCGACGGTGGGGGCGATCGTGTCCGGCCCGGTTGCGAGCGTGACCTGGGAGGTCCCGACGACCGCCCCTGCGGCCGCGGTGACCGTAAAGGGACCACCCGCGACGAGGCCGCCCGCGAACAGACCGGTCGCGTCGACGGTCCCGCCGCCGCTGACGCTCCAGGCGAGCGCGGGCTGTGGGGTGAGCGAGTCGCCGAACTGGTCCTGTGCGGTCGCGGCGAACAGTTGGCTGCCGCCCAACTGCAACGTCACCACCGCCGGCTGGAGCGAGATCGCCGTCGGGGTGGCGGCCACCGTCACCGCGACGAGACTGGAGATCTGATTGCCGGCTCCGTCGACGATGGTGACGAGCAGTTGGTAGTCGCCCGCGCGGCCAAAGGTGGCGACCGCGTCCTTCGCGGCGTTGTTGTCGTTGGTCGAGAACGTCACCGGCGCGGGGGCCAGCGGCGAGGTCCAGTGGTAGACGAGCCCCGCCTCGCCAGCGTCGTCGTCGGCGCGAACCTGCAGGGTCGTCGTCTTGCCGATGACCGGGTTGGGAGTCGCCTTCGCGGCACTGACCAGCGTCGGCGCGCCGGGGCCCACGACGTTGATCAGCGCGGCGCCGGAGCGGCCGGAGACGCTCGCGGTGAGGGTGTACGGCCCCCCAGGGCTCGCGCCTGCGGTGAACGTCGCGCCGGTCGAGCCAAGAGGGGCGACCGTTCCCCCGCCCGACAGCGTCCAGAGGAGCGTGCCGGCGAACATGTTCCGGGTGAACTGGTCCTTCAGGTTTCCATTGAAGGTCTGGGTCGCTGAGGTGATGACGTTGGCCATCGCGGGGGTGACGTCGAGCGCTGTCGCCACTTGCTGCACCGTCACCACCGTGCTCGAGCGCACTGACAGCCCGCCGGCGTCGCGGATCACCACCTCGAGCGTGTAGGTGCCGGCGCCGCTGAACGTGGCGGTGACGTTCTTCGCGCCGTTCGTTCCGTTGGCGTTGAACGTCACCGGATACGAGCCCGTCGCCATCCAGGTGTACGTCAGCGCTGCCTCGCCGCCGTCGTCCGCGCCGAGGGTGGCCAGCGCCGTCGAGGTTCCGGTCACCGGTGACGGCGTCGCGCCCGCCGCGGTCGTCACCGTCGGAGGCAGGTTGACGACGGTGGTGCTGAAGTCCCTGCCCACCAGGTCCGCCGTGCTCACCGTCACCGCGAGCGTCGCCGGGACGAAGCTGTACCCCGCCACCGCCGGCGTCAGCGTGTACGCTCCGGCGGGCACGCCGACCAGCGTGTAGCGGCCGACCGAATCGGTGGTGGCGGTGCGGGTGCCGTCAGTGACCACCACGCCCGGAAGTGGAGTGCCTCCGGTGCGCGCGGTGCCGGAGACGAGGAACCCCGGGGTCGCGGCGACCACGAAGTTGAGGTTGTTCATTCCGGCGCCGGCGATCGTCACCGGGTTGGTGAAGTTCGCCGGTGTCAGGCTCACGCCCGGCGCAGTGGCGATCAGGTTCCACTGTCCGTTCGGAACCGAGTTCAGGTACCAGTTCCAGGTGCCGTTGAAGAGGTTCATCGTCGCGGTCCGCAGGCCGTCGGTCACCTTCGGCGTCCCCACGCTTCCCGGCAGAGTGCCGCTGAGGAATTGGCCGGTCGCATAGAAGTTCGCGGTGACGTTGCCGCCGTAGACCTCGAGGGGGTTGGTGAAGCTGGGGCTGAACTGCCAACCCGCGAGGGTCGCGGTGAGGCTGAAGCGGCCGTTGGGGACAGTGGCGAGGGTGAAGTCGCCTGTCGCGTTGGTGGTCGCGGTGCGGCTCCCGTCGGTCACCACCACGCCCGCCACGCCGGTGCCGCCCGAGGAGACCTTCCCAGTGACGTTGTAGCCGGGCTTCGGCGTCCCCGAGAAGTCGAGGCCCGTCGCGCTCGCGCCCACGGTGAGGGGGGCGGCGAAGGCGCGAACGAAGGTGTCGTCGAACTTCGTCGCGGCGAGGGTATAGCTGCCCGCGGGGACCTCGGTCAGGGTGTACTTGCCGTCGCTGGCAGTGAAGGTCGAGCGCGTCCCGTCGGTGATGCGAACGCCCTCGAGCGGCAGCGAGGCCTCGGTGACGGTGCCGCTGAGGCTGAAGAGCGTCGGGGTCCCAACGGTGACGAGGACCGCCGCGGTGGCGGTCTTCCCCTTCATGTCACTGACGGTGCAGGTGACGTTGTAGACGCGCGCCGTCGGCAGGGTCTTCATCACCACCGCCGCGTTGGCGCCGAAGCTCCCGTCGTCGAAGTCCCAGGCGTACGCCAGGGTGTCCCCGTCGAGGTCGGTGGCGCTCGCGGTGAAAGTGACCGAGGCATTCGGCGCGACCGTGCTCTGGCTCGCGGTCACCGCCAGCGTCGGAGCGCGGTTGGTCGAAAAGGTGCCGAGGTTGACGACGATGTCGAGCGAAGGCGGCGTGGTGGCGGCCTTCGCGACCGGGGTCAGGTGAATCCCGGCGAGCGAATCCGAGAAGGTGCGGCCGATCACCAACGCCGAGTTGGTGGTGTTGCCATCCGGCGTCATGTCGAGCAGGTGGCTGCCGGTGTTGTAGGCGTAGCCCAGGTTGATCGCCGCGCCGTTCTGAAGCTGCGCGTTGGAGATCGCCGGCCGGAACTCGAGCCAGTAGTCGCGGCCACCGCCGCGCGGAACCTTGAGCGCGTGGAGCCCGCTGACGATCGGGTCTTCGAGCGCCTGGATCCGGTAGGTGCCGCTGGTGGCGACGGTCTGCACTTCGGTCGCCAGCACCCAGTCGAGGCGGCGCTTGAACCAGGCGTTGAAGTGGTTGGCGGGTCCGCCGCCGCCGCCCATCACGTCGTGCGGGTTGCCGTACTCGACGTTGGTGCCGGCGCCGATGATGCTCGTGCCCGCGCTCCAGAAGTTCGCGTGATCAAGCCCGTAGTTGTGACCCAGCTCGTGGGCGGCGACCCGAAGGCTGAAGTTGCCGTTGAGCCAGGTTCCCTTGCCTCCGACATAGCCGCGGCCTGCCCACCCGGAGAACATCGACGCGAAGGCGATGATGTCGAGGTTGTAGTTGACGGTGTCGAAGCCGGCGATCTTCGCGGCGGCGCGCGCGTCGGACATCAGCAGCAGGTAGTTGTCGGTCGAGACGTAGTCCGCGGCGGTCTTCGGCATCCGCAGCGTCGGCGTCACCGTCGTCGACATCGAAGTCTTGCTGTACGAGTTGGCGACGTAGAACGCGTTGGTGGTGGTGTTGATCAGCGTCTCGGCCGACGTCTGGGCGACCGGATCCCCGGGCTTGTCGGAGAAATCCACGCGAATGAAGAGGACCGTCTTCGCGCCTTCCGTCCACGACGAGGCAGGCGCGAGCAGGCTGCTCGGCGGCGCGCTGTCTTCGCCGTCGGCCAGCGTCTGCTCGAACTGCTCGGCGTGGGCCGCGGTGCAGAAGCCGTAGAGCGTGTCTGCCCCGTTGAAGGCGAGCCCGTCTTCGGCGTTCTTCTTCGAGATCGGGCACCGCCCGTTCTCCGTGGGCAGGGTGGCCAGCTCGCCCGGGAACAGCTGGCGCAGCGGGCTCTGGGTGAGCGCGATCAGCCCGCCCAGCTCGACGCCGTGAAGCCGGATGCCCTCGCGCGTTTGCTGAACCGCGCGGCGCCCGAAGACGCCGGCGCGAAGCAGCGCGGGGCTGCCGTCGAAGGTGACGAAGCGCTCGACCGCGGCCGGGCCGGTGGCCGGGCTCTCGGCGGCAGCGCCAATCACATGCAGCGTCCCGCGGCCGTCGCGCCACTGCTCGACGTGCTTCGAGACCCCGGGAGGAAGCGACGCGCGCTCGAGGGGCGTGAGGGCGAGGCTGAGCGCGAGCTTCGGGTCCGACAGCAGCAGCCCGCTCATCGTCTCGGCACGCGCCGCCGCCAGCGCCACCCCTTCGCCCGTCGCCTTGTCGTTGGCAGGCAGGGCGAGCCAGGTACGAAACGCGCGGTCTCGGGCGAGCGCCTCCGGGACGCGAGGTGCCGAGGGCACAGCGGCAAGCGGCTGGGTCCGGTGGGGTGCGGCGGCGGGCACGGCCTCCGGCGACGCGCAGCCGACGAGAACGAGAATCGCAAAGCCAAACAGACGGGACGTGCGCGGTTGGTTGAGCATCGCGCGCGGGCTGCAATCGGGTGACCAGTTGAAACGCGAGGACCTTCAGCCAGGTGGCCCGGCGCGGCGGGCGGTCGCGCGGTTGCAACTTTTGCGAGCTCGCACTGTTTGCGGGGTTTACCCCCCATGAATGTGGGGGAAAGTCAGCAAGCTGCCCTCTCTGCCAATGTGACTGAGACAAAGATCCCCTCGTAGTTTAGTGAGCAGGGCGATGGAGTTGTCGGTCATGGTTGTTCGGTTGATCAGC
>JAYVRT010000151.1:0-7996 GCA_043776025.1 Archangiaceae bacterium
TCGGCTTCATCCCGACGTAGTGGTTGATGGTGTTCATCTCGTTGACGCAGTCGACGCCGCCCCCGGTCGCGCTGCCCTTCTCCGCCTTCGGCTCGGTGCCCTCCTCGTTGCGCCAGCCGAGGTCCTCCTGCTGGGTCTCTTGCGCGATCCGGTTCGTCTTCGGCAGGTTGACGCAGCCGTTCTCCACCCCGGTGAAGAAGAAGTGCAGCCGGATGCCGTCGGGGAAGGCGTCCTTCGGGTAGTTCGGCGCCGTCAACGACACCCACCAGATCGGCATGAAGAACGCCGCCACCATCAGGCAGAGCGCCACCAGCGAGAGCCCGCTGACGAAGAGTGACTGCTTGTGCGGGTGCATCACGGCCTCCTTTTCTGGGCGCACGGGTAGCGTGGGTGCGGGCGAGCCCGACCCCTGGTTGAACGAAGTGGGGGAGTGGCTACGGCTTCTTTTCCGGAGCGGCCGGCTTCTTCTCCGGCGCCGCCGGCTTCTTGTCGGCCGCGGCGACCTTCTTGTCCGGCATCGTCAGCCGCGACATGTAGTCGACGATCGCGTCGATCTCCACGTCGGAGTACGTCTTGATGATCTTCACCATGTCCGGGTTCGCGTTGCGGCGCCGCCCGTCACGGATGTCGGTCGCCTGGCGCAGCATGTACTTGTAGTGCTGGCCAGCGAGCACCGGGAAGAACTTCGCCGCTTCGCCCTCGCCGTTGGCCCCGTGGCACTTCTGGCAGTCGCGCAGGAAGAGCTTCTTGCCCGTCTCGAGGTCGGTGCCGGGGCCCTTTCCGTTGTCGTGGGGAATCGGCAGCGTCTGAATGTACGCGCAGACGTTCGCCAGCTCCTGCGGGTCGGTGAGCGTGAGCGCGAACGGGTACATAATCGGGTTGTCGCGCAGCTTCGCCCGGATGTCGGCGATCTGCTTGATCAGCACCGTCGTGTGCTGCCCAGCCAGCTGGGGGAACGTGCCGTCGCTGCGGCCGGCGCCGCTGGGCAGGTGGCAGGCGGAGCAGACCTCGAAGGCGTCTTGTCCGGCCTTCGCGTCGCCCTTGAGCTTGAGCGCCTCGAGCTTCTCGCCCTCCTGCGCGTTCCACTTGTATCCAGCGGACTCGATGCCGGCCTTCTTCGGCCCGGGCGCCTGAGCAAGGCAGACCCCTGAGGAAAGGAGAACGACGAGGGCGGTGGAGAGCGACGGCTTCATGGGTTTTCCTTTTGGTGTGGTGGAGGGTTGAGCACGAACCGTGCCGCTCACTTCAGCGTCGAGATGTAGACGGCGAGCGCGTGGATCTCGTCGTCGGTGACCAGCGGCATGATTCCTTTCATCGCCGCGGTGTTCCCATTCGAACGGGCGCCGCTCTTGATGTCCTTCATCTGGCGCTCGGCGTAGATCGCCCCCTGCCCCGCGAGGCGCGGGTACTCGGGCAGCACCGGCGTCTTGGCGTCCTTGCCGTGGCAGGCGAAGCAGGTCCGCTGCATGAACAGCTGCGCGCCGTCGAGTTGGGCTCCTCCGGCGGCAGGCGTTCCGGCGTCCGGCGAGGCCGCGGTGGCGACCACCGGCTTCGCCCCGGCCTTGGGCGGCTCTCCCAGCGCCAACGACGACACTCCGAGCAGCACTCCCAGCAACGTCCACCGCATGACGGACTCCTTGGTTGAAATGAAACGAGGTTGTTTCGAACTGGAACCGGAATGAACGACCGACGGGGTTTCACGCCTCACAATTCAAGAAGCAGGCCCGTCGATAAAAAAGAATGCGGCAGGGAGAACCTCCTCCCTGCCGCACGGTCTGCGCCGTCATGGAGCCGGCGCAGTTTCTGCGTTGGCGGCTACTTCAGCTTCTTCGCGCCGTGCTGCTCGAGGAACGTCTTGGCGCGCAGGCCAATGTCGGCGGCCTTCACCTGGTACTGCCACCACTGGCCGGCCCAGAGGGTCGCGTTCTGCCAATCCTCCTTCTTCGCCGACTCCTCCATCTTCGCCTTGTAGGGCTCGGCGGCCTTCAGCTGGTCGGTGGCGTCGTCCACCATCGCCACCACCTCGGGGAAGTCCTTGAAGTTGGTGCTGGTGATGTAGCCAACCACCTGGTCGATCACTCCCTGGGTGTCGGTGCACGACTTGAACTGCTTCTCGTAGTCGGCCTTGGTGTACTCGGCCTTCTTGTCGCCAGTCGCAGCGGTGGCCTTGTAGCCCTTCGGCTTGACGAGGAAGTACCCCTGCATCTCCAGGTGGAGCGCCGAGCAGAACTCGGTGCAGTAGTAGGGGAAGACGCCTTCGCGCTCGGCCTTGAGCTTCACCGACACCGTCTTGCCCGGCTCGATCGAGGCGTGGACGTTCATCCCGGTGATGGTGAAGCCGTGGGTCTCGTCCTCGGCGCGCTCGAGGTTGGTGAGGTTGATCGTCACCTCATCGCCCTTCTCGACCTCGATGATCTCCGGGGTGATGTGGGAGCGGATCAGGGTGCCGAAGACCTCGACCTTGTTCCCGTTGCGCACGATCTTCTCTTCGCCCGCGCGCACCGCGCCCGGGTGCCTCTCGTCGGTGCGGCTGTTGGTGCCGGCCTTGTAGCGGACCCCCGGCTTGAGCGTCGCTGCCGCGATCGCCACTGCGTAGTGTGGCTCGCCCAGAGGAATCGGCATGTCGTAGAGCAGCTGCATCTTGTCGCCGCTGATGTCGATCAGCTGGTGGTTCTGCGGGTGCAGCGGGCCGACCGGGTTGAAGCGGTCGATCGCCAGCTTGTTGAGCGCGACGAGGTAGTGACCCTTCGGGTTCACCGAGTCCCCTTCCATCGTCATCAAGTGGCCGATGTTGTAGTGCACCGACAGCTTGTCGAGCACCTTGCCCTCACAGTAGTTCCATTTGACGACCTGCGAGTCGACGTACAGCGAGGTGTACGCGATGCACGGCTTCGAGTCGTACTGGGTGTGCAGCGGGCCCAGACCGAGCTCGACCTGCTTGGAGAGCGCGTCCTTCATCGCGATGATCGGGATCCCATACGGATCCTTGCCCTCGAACTTGTTGGCCTTGATCGCGTTCTGGATCTGCTCGAACGAGTACACCGAGGTGTGGGTATCGAGCTTGCCGGAGACGACGATGAACTTGCCGTCGGGGGTCACGTCGCACCCGTGGGGGCTCTTCGGCTCGGGGATGAGGAAGAGAATCCCTTCCTTCACCGCCACGTCCATCGGGATCACGCTGTGGCCGTTGACCTTCTTCGCCTTGCCCGCCTTCACCAGCTCCGCTGCCTTGCGCCAGTTGGTGACGTGGAGGAAGTCGGTGTCCTTCGCCGAGCAGCCCGCTTCGAACGGCGGCCGCCCCAGCTCGATCCCGCCGACGTACCGCTCGGAACAGAACGAGTTGGTGAAGCCCCACCCGTCGGAGACCAGCTTGCCCGAGTCAGACAGGTCCTGGCTGTACGGGGGAAGCTCGAAGGAGAACGAGTCCTCGGGGACGATCCGGCCCTTGGTGCGGTCGAACTTCCAGTAGGTCAGGCCGCCGCGGTACTTGTCGTTGAACTGGTCGAGCGGCACGTACCCGTTCTCGAGCGGAGCGGCGTACTGGGCCGCTTCCATCACATACTCGGTGTTCGGGGTGACGAACGCGCCGCCATGCTCGGTCTTGTAGATCGGGTTGGCGACGATCTGCTTCGTCTCGAAGTCGCGCAGGTCGATCACCGCCAGCCGCGGGTTCGCCTTGTCGTTGATGAAGAGGAACTGGCCGTCGTAGGCGCCGTTCGTCTCGGAGAGCGCCGGGTGGTGGGTGTCTCCCCAGGTGATCTCCTTGCCGGCGATGTTGCCGTCCTTGAGCACCTTCTTCGACTCCTCGTCGAAGCCGTAGCCCTGCCAGGGCTCGGGGGTGAAGACGCCGATGTACTTGAGGATTCTCATCGACGGGATGCCATAGACGATGACGTCACCGCTCTGGCCGCCCGAGCTGAAGGTGATGAAGTCGTCGCGTTTGCCCGTCGGCACGTACGTCTTCGCCGCGGCCAACAGATCCTGCTGCGACAAGTTGCGCTGCTTCATCACCTCTTGCAGCGTCTGTGCTCCTGCGATCGTCGCGCTCAGCGCGACCGCGGCTGCGAGGAGTCTCCGACCCCGTGTTCTCATTTTTGATGCCTCCGGTGGATGCTTCGATCGACGCCTGCGGCAAGACGCCGCACGGCCCCGGCCCTGTGCACCATCCGCGCCACCCGCCCCCCCCACCCACCCGGTTTGGCGTCCCGGCCCTGCCTTGCCTATTTGGAACAGCTATGTTTCAAACCCGAACATGGGAGAGGTTTCCGACGAGTCCGCGACCTGCACCGAGCCCTTCGAGGTCGGCGGCCGGTTGTGCAGGGTCTGCCGCCGCGACCCCGACGCTGGCCCCGGCAGGCGCTGCAGCCGGATGGTGGTCGAAAGCCCGGCGATGCAGCGGGTGCTGGAGAAGGCGGCGACGGTGGCCAACACCGACGCCTCGGTGGTGGTCCGCGGCGAGAGCGGTTCGGGCAAGGAGGTGCTGGCCCGGGCACTCCACGCCAACAGCGCGCGCAAGCTCAAGCCGTTCATCGCCGTCAACTGCGCGGCGCTGCCGGCGGAGCTGCTGGAGTCCGAGCTGTTCGGCCACGCGAAGGGGGCCTTCACCGGCGCCGTCTCCGCCCGCCGGGGGCTGTTCGAGGCCGCCAACGAAGGCACCCTGCTGCTCGATGAGATCGCTGAGATGCCATTGGCTCTGCAGGCGAAGCTGCTGCGGGTGCTCCAGGACGGCGAGCTGCGGCGGGTCGGCGAATCCCAGCCGGTGCACGTCGACGTGCGGGTGATCTGCGCCACCCACCAGAACCTCACCGAGGCGGTGAAGGCCCGCACCTTCCGCGAGGATCTCTACTACCGGCTCAAGGTCTTCACCCTCGTGGTCCCCCCGCTGCGCGAGCGCCGGGAAGACATTCCGGTGCTGGCGAAGATGTTTCTGTTTCAGGAACACCACGCGACGCAGAAGTTCAGCCGCGCGGCGCTGGCGGCGCTGTGGGACTACCGGTGGCCGGGCAATGTGCGCGAGCTACGAACGCGGTGAAGCATGGCGCGGTGCTCTCCCAGGGCAAGGACGTCGAGCTCGAGCACCTGCCCGAAGAGCTGCAGGGCGGAGCAGAGCCTGTTGCCTCTGAGGCCCCCTCGGATCAGGCGCTGGTGACGCTCGCCGAGACTGAGAAGCGCTACGTGCTCAGAGTGTTCGAGGCCTGCAATCGCCAGCAGCAGGAATCGGCCCGGGTGCTCGGCATCGGCCGCACCACGCTGTGGCGCAAGCTGCGCGACTACGGCGTCACTCCTTAGCTGCCACGGGCACGCGTCGTGCAGCCGGAGTGGAAATGCCGCCGCACGTCGTCGAGAGGCTCCGCGCCGAGCGGCAGACGCTGTTGGCCGTGCTGCACCGCTGCGTCACCGCTGCCGGCGAAGTAGACCTGATTGCTTTCGATGAGTTCCGGCACCGGCTGGTTTGGCTGATCGCCGTCGAACAACGGATTCTTGTCCCAGCGCTGGTCGCGCGCCTCGGGCCGCTCAAGTTTCAAAAAGGAATGCAGCGCGACCACGCTGACCTGATCGCCCTCTGCGTCGCCACGCCGAACGTCGAGTGGGTCGGGAACCTCGCTGAGCTGCTCGGCAACCACCTCGAGCTCGAAGAGTGTGGCGGGGGCCTGCTCGAGCTCGTCGCCCGGCACCTCGAGGATCAGCCGGGGGTCGTCGAGGCGGTCGACCGGTTGGCCGGCCCGAAGCTCCCCCGGTTCGAAGGCGGCGCCGCCGTTCGGGGGCAACTGCGTGCGGTGCTGGAGGAGGTGGGCCTGGGCGAGACGCCCCATCGTCCGGGCAAGTAGCCACCCTCGGGTTTCGTGATGAAACAGTCATTTCCGCTGTCCCGTCGCCGCGGCCTTTTGCGCGGAGGCGCAACGGCTGCAGAGTTTGCACCGAGGCCCGGCGTCTGCCCGGCATCGGCCGTGGCACCGACCTCGCACTGACCCGGCTTCCCATGTCGGACACCCGCGCCGTTCAGGCGCGCTCACGCCTCCAGCCGCTCGACGTCGGGCTCCGGCATCACCGCCGCTATCAATGGGTGCGCCGCGCGGTGCTGACCCTCTCGGTCGGCGCGACCCTCGTCGTGCCGCTGTGGCAGCTGCGGGCGCTCTCGAAGCAAGGCTCGGGGCTCGCCGGCTTCGGGGCGCCCGCGGCGGCCCTGGGCACCACCCACTTCGTGCCGCCGGCGTCGCCCTTCCTCGGAATGCCCTCGGCGCTGTCGTTCTTCGGGCTCGAGTTCATCGACCCGCTGGCGGTGCTCGGCGTGCTGCTGGCGCGCGGTCCGTCGTTGACGCTGCTGTGGGCGGCGCTGCCGGCGCTGCTGCTGGTGCTGGCGCTCGGCCGGTTCTTCTGCGGCTGGCTGTGCCCCTACCTTCCGGTGCTTGCCGCGAGCAACGCCGCCCGCTGGCTGCTGACCCGCTTCGGGCTGCGGCCCCCCGACGCCAACCTGCCGCGCTCCACCTCCTTCGCGATCCTTCTCGCGGTGCTCGGGGCGAGCGCCTTCTTCGGGATCCAGGCGCTGCCGCTGGTCTACCCGCCGTCGATCCTCGGGCGGGAGGCGTTCCGGCTGATCTTCTTCGGCAGCGCCTCGGTCGGAGTGCTCGTCGTCGGCGGCGCGTTCCTCTTCGACACCTTCATCTCCCGCGCCGGCTTCTGCCGCACGCTGTGTCCCGGCGGCGCGATGTTCTCGCTGCTCTCCGTCGGCTCGCCGGTGCGGGTGGTGAGAGACGTTCCGAAGTGTACCGACTGCACCGTCTGCGACGTCGTCTGCAACCTCGGCCAGAAGCCGATGACCGACCGCCTCGACCCCGGCTGCGAGCGCTGCGGCAAGTGCGTCTCTGCCTGCCCAACCGATGCGCTCAAGTTCGCGCTGCGCGTGCCCGGGAGGAAGTCTTGAACCGCCGGCGCCTGATTGGAGCCATCGCCGCTGCGGTGGGTCTTGGCCTGGTGCCCCGCCGCGCTGCACAGGGCGCCGCTCGCCTCCGGCCTCCTGGAGCGCTCGCGCCAGGCGCCTTCGAGCCCAGCTGCATCGGCTGCTTTCGCTGCGCCGAGGTCTGCCCCACCACCGCGATCCGGTTTCCCTCGGGCCTCTCGGGAGAGTCGGCGCTGCCTTACCTCGAGCCCCGCGACGCCGCGTGCGTGCTCTGCATGCAGTGCACCCAGGTCTGTCCGACGGGCGCGCTCCAGCCGCTGGTCGCCGATCTCGTCTCGATGCAGAAGACGGTGAAGCTCGGTGAGCCGAAGCTCGCCCGAAACCGCTGTCTGCCGTGGACCGGCGCGGGCGTCTGCCGGCTCTGCTTCGAGGTCTGCCCTTACAAAGGCAGCGCGGTCGAGCTGGTCGGCGAGCAGCTCGGGCCGCTGTTTCACGCGGAGGCCTGCGTCGGGTGTGGCCTTTGCGAAGAGGCGTGCCCCGACGGCGCGCACGCGATCCGCATCGTCGCTCCCGCGCAGGGGAAGGCGTGAAGCGGCCGCCGCTCAAGCGCCGCTGGAACCTCAGCCGCCGCGAGCTGCTCAAGCTGGCGCCGCTCGCCGGCATCGGCGCGGCGGTGGCGGGTGGGCTCGCGCTCCGCGCCTCTGCGCAGACGCAACGCACCCACGGAACCTGCCGCTTCTGCCTGATGCGGTGCGGGGTCGTCGCCACCACCCGTGCCGGCCGCCTCGAGCGCGTCGAGGGGGACACGGCCTCGAAGACGCGCGGCTTTCTCTGCCTCCATGGTCACGCGCTGCGAGAGGTGGTGCACTCCGAAGAACGGCTGACCCTGCCGCTGGTTCGGCACAAAGGCGCGTTCGCCACCGTCTCCTGGTCCGAGGCGCTCGGCGAGCTCGCCCAGCGGCTGCAGAGGGTGAAGGAGAAGTACGGGCCCCAGGCGCTGCTGATCCAGACCGGGTGGCCGCTGGTGCGCCACCCGCTGGTCGGGCTGCTCCACCGCTTCGCCCGCGCCTTCGGCTCTCCCAACGTCGCCACCGTCGC
>JAYVRT010000152.1:0-7994 GCA_043776025.1 Archangiaceae bacterium
ATGAGCTTCACCGCCGACGAGGCCTGGAGCTACCTGCCAGGCGAGAAGGTGGCGTCGGTGTTCCTCTCCGACTTCCCCACCCCGGCGAAGCCTCCGGATCCGGCACTGATGGAGCGTTACGGAAAACTGTTCGCCGTGCGCGGCCAGCTGATGGGCCAGCTCGAGGCGGCTCGGAAGGACAAGGTCATCGGCAAGTCGTTGGAAGCGAAGCTCAAGCTCACCGCCACCGGCGAGACGCTGAAGCTTTTGACCGACAACCAGGCGGTGCTGCGGGAGCTGCTCATCGTCAGCCAGGTCGAGCTGAGCGCGACCCCGTCGGAGAAGGCAGTCGAGGTCTCGGACTCGCTCAAGGCCGAAGTCCTGCTGGCGACGGGCAACAAGTGCCCCCGCTGCTGGACGTGGGAGCCCGAGGTCGGCGCCCAGGAGCTGTGCAACCGCTGTGTGGAGGCGACGACGTGATCGACCACCTGACGTTGACGGTGCGGGACTTCGCGCTGAGCAGGGCGTTCTACCTGAAGGTGTTCGAGCCGCTGGGCTACTCCATTCAGCGGGAGTACCCCGGCATCTGTGGCTTCGGCGACAAGAAGCCCTATTTCTGGATCAAGCAGGCGATTCCGGCGACGACGCCCCAGCACCTCGCGTTCAAGGCGAAGGATCGCAAGGCCGTCGACGCCTTCTACAAGGCGGCGCTGGCGGCGGGCGCGAAGGACGACGGCGCTCCCGGCGTCCGCAAGCAGTATCACCCCCACTACTACGGCGCCTTCGTCCTCGACCCCGACGGGCACCCGATCGAAGCGGTGTGCCATGCGCCGATCGACTGAGCCCGCCTTGATTGACGCTGCACTGCCGCGCCGCTACACGGGGGCGGTGCAACGAAAGTACGTCATCCTCGCCGCGCTCGCGCTGAGCGTGGTGCTGGTGGACCAGGTCACCAAGTTCCTCACGCTCGCCGAGCTGACCTACACCTTCGACGACGACAAGAGCGCCAGCCGCCTCGGGCTGTTCTTCGCCAGCGCGCCGCCGGTTGGCTACGACGGCTACCACTACCGCAGCAAGCAGGCGGTGACGGTGTCGGAGAGCTTCTTGAAGCTGCGGTACGCCGAGAATCCGGGCGCGGCGTTCGGCCTGTTCCGCGGGCTTCCTGATGGCTGGCGCGGGCCACTGTTTCACCTCGTCAGCCTCGGCGCGGTGGTGTTGATCTCCTTCTATTTCTCCAAGCTCTCCGGCACGAAGAAGGAAGAACGCTGGGCGCTGTGGGGCCTGCCCCTGGTGCTCGGCGGAGCCATCGGCAACTACCTCGACCGGCTCGCCCGGGGCTTCGTCATCGACTTCGTCGAGGCGCATTGGTTCGACAAACCCGGGATGACCTGGCCCAGCTTCAACGTTGCTGACATGGCGATCTGCGTCGGGGTCGGGATGCTGGTCGTCGATTCGTTCGTTCGGAAGGAAAAGAAGAAGGCCGCCTAGGAGCGCACCGCATGCTGCCGGTCATCTACAAGTTCATGCTCGACACCGATTTCTCCCGGGTGATGCTCTACCTGGTGGCGCTCGGGCTGGTGGCGTACTCGGCGAGCAGCGGCTGGCGCGGGGCCACCGGGACGCTCGACCCGAAAACCGGGAAGCCGACCGAGCCCTCGGCCGACGACCGCAAGCGCCGGGCGATCACCTTCGGCCTCATCGGCGTCGCTCTCGCGGGCCTCGGCCTCTACTACGCGCTGCCCGAGGTGCCGTTCTTCGGGCACGGCAAGGGCGAGGGGATTCCGATTCACACCTACGGGGTGCTGGTCGGCTCCGGCTTCATCTGCGCCGTCACCGCCGCCGGGTGGATCGCTCAGCGCGAGTGGCCGGGAGAAGAAGGGCTGAAGAAGCGCGATCAGATCTTCGACCTCGCCTTCTACGTCTTCATCGGGGTGATGGTCGGCTCGCGGGTGCTGTTCATCCTCGTCAACTGGAAGGACTACGCCTCGCAGCCCTCGAAGATCTTCGACCTCGGCGGCGGCCTGGTGTTCTACGGCGGGCTCATCGGTGGAGCGATCACCGCCTACTGGTACGCGAAGAAGAACGACATCGAGTTCCTGCGGCTCGCGGACATCGCGATGCCGGTGCTCTCTTTGGGGCAGGCGCTGGGCCGGCTCGGCTGCTTCTCCGCCGGCTGCTGCTGGGGCCGGGTGACGGGGCCGGACAACAAGTTCGCGGTGCACTTCCCGGGAGAGGCGGCGAAGAACCTCTTCGGCGGGCTGGGCCACACGCCGTCGCTGGCCTGGCAATCGATGCACACCGACAGCCGGTACGTGAACCTGGCGACGGGAGAGATCACCCACCAGGCGGTCAACGGCTCGGTGGAGATCGCCCAGTGGGTGACCGAGCACGGCCACACGCTGCCGATTCACCCGACCCAGCTGTACGAGTCGATGGGGCAGATGGTGCTCTTCGTGGTGCTGCTCACCGCGCGCAACTACCGCCGCTTCCACGGGCAAATCTTCGCCATCTGGCTGATGTGCTACGCGGTGCTGCGCAGCTCGGTGGAGCTGTTCCGCGGCGACGTCGAGCGCGGCACCCTCAACGGCCTGCTCAACTACCTGGGGATGAGCTCGCTCGCGCAGAGCGTGCCGCTCGAGGCCTGGTACAACATCTCGGTCTCCCAGTTCATCTCGATCTGCCTCTTCTCGCTGGGCACCGCGCTGCTGGTGAGCAAGGCGCGGGTCTTGAGGGCGCAGCCGGCAGTGGATCTCAACGCCCTCGCCGCCAGCTGACGACAGGCTAAGCTGGCGGGCTCCAAGTGGCTGAGCCGAACGAACAACGAAAGACGCTGGGCGACGCGGATGCGGTCGCGCAGCTGTGCACCGAGATCGAGGGGGAGATCGCCGCGCTCCGGGCCAAGTACGAGCAGTACTTCCTCGGCATCGAGCGCAAGCCTCCGAACCAGGAGCACGACTCGCTGAAGAAGAAGGTGAACGGGCTGCGGAACACCTTCGTCCGCCAGGTGGCGACCAAGTTCCGGGTCGAGGCGGTGACCTCGAAGCTGGCCACCTACGAGCGGCTCTGGGCGAGGACGCTTCAGGAGATCGAAGCCGGCACCTACCGGCGCGACCTCTTCAAGCTCAAGCTGAAGCACAAGGAGAAGGCGCCAGAGAAGGAGAAGGTCCTCGAGAAGAAGCCCGAGGCCGCGAAGGCCGCCGCCGCGCCGCCTGCTGCTCCAGCCGGTACCGGCCCTGCGGGGGCGATCTCCGATCAGAAGATGAAGGCGATCTACGACGCCTACGTAATGGCGAAGAAGCGCTGCAACGAAGACGTCTCGAAGCTCTCGCTCGATTCGCTCGCGCAGACGCTGCGCAAGCAGGTGCCGCAGTTGATGAAGCAGCACAACGCGAAGAGCGTCGAGTTCAAGGTGGTCATCAAAGACGGCAAGGCGATTCTGCGCGCCCTGCCCAAGGACACCTGACGTCCGATGGCGCGCACGCGCTGGGTTCTGCTGCTGACGTTCGTCGCGCTGGCCGCCGTGCTGCTCGCGCCGCGAACCACCGTCACCGGGCCATTCGTCCCCTCGTCGGGGGATGAGGTGGTGGAGACGGTGCCCGCCGGAGGAGAGGCGCGCAGAGCGCGGGCGGTGGCGCGGGCCCAGGTCGCGGCGCGGCCCGACGACCCCGACGCGGCTGCCAGGCTCTCCCGTGGCTACCTCGAGGCGGCGCGTGCCCAGGGCAACGACGCCCGGTTGATCGGCCGGGCCCAGGCCGCGCTCGCACCCTGGTGGGACCAGGCCCAGCCGCCGCCGGCGATTCGCCTGTTGCGGGCGACGATCAAGCAGAGCCTCCACGACTTCAGCGGCGCCCGCACCGACCTCGACGCGCTGGTCGCCACCGACCCGGGCGACGTGCAGGCCTGGCTGACCCGCGCCACCGTCGCCCAGGTGGTCGGGGACCTCGCCGAAGCGGAGAAGAGCTGTGCCGCGCTCGAGGGCCGGGCCTCGGTGCTGATCGTCACGGTTTGCCGCGCGCCCCTGCGGGGGCTGTCGGGAGACGCCGCGAAGGGAGCCGCCGAGATCGACGCGGCGCTGGCGTGGGCCGACCCCGGGCTGCAGGCGTGGGCCCTGTCGGTGGCCGGAGAGCTGCGGCAGTGGGCCGGGGACGGTCCCCGCGCCGAGGCCGACTTCGCGCGGGTGCTCGGGCTCGATCCGGCCGACGACTACACCCGTGGCGCGTGGGCGGATCTGCTCCTCGATGAGGGGCGGCACATCGACGCCGCGAAGTTGTTGGTGGGCCACGAGAGCAACGACGCACTGCTGCTCCGGCTGTGTCTGGCGCAGCGGGCGAGCGGGTCGTCCGACACAACGGCGTGTCCCCTCTTGGCCGAGCGGGTCGCGGCCACCCGCCAGCGCGGAGACACCGTTCATCGACGGGAGGAGGCGCGCTTCGCGCTCCATGTCGAGGCGAACCCGGCGAGGGCGCTCGAGCTCGCCGCCGCCAACTTTCAGGTCCAGCGCGAGCCCGCCGACGTCCGGGTGCTGCTCGAGGCCGCCCTCGCCGCGAAGCAGCCCGGCGCCGCCACGCCTGCGCTGGAGTGGATGAAGCGCACCGGATTCCAGGCGCCGCCGCTGCGGACGCTGGTCCAGCAACTGGACGCGGCCCATCGATGAGGCCCCGCGCGCTGCTGCTGCTGCTGTGCTTGTGCGCCTCGAGCGCGTGGGCGCACAAGGCCAGTGACAGCTACCTCACGCTGACGC
Organism: Archangiaceae bacterium; assembly: GCA_043776025.1. GTDB lineage: Bacteria > Myxococcota > Myxococcia > Myxococcales > Myxococcaceae > JAYVRT01. The sequence goes on from JAYVRT010000152.1 coordinate 4,721, forward strand.
CGCGCGGCGTCGAGGTGCGTGCCCGGTGGGACATCGCCCTCAAAGACCTCGACGGGGAGCTCGACCTCGACGCCGACGGAGACGGGAGGATCCTCTGGAAGGAGGTGACCGCGCGTCGGACGCAGCTTCTGAGCTACGCGCTCGCGCACCTGCAGCTGGCGCAGGGAGCAACGACCTGTCCGGCCTCGGCCCCCACGCTTCGGCTGACGCGACACTCGGACGGCGCCTACGCGGTGCTCGAGTTCTCCTTCAGCTGTCCCGCGGCGGTGCAAGAGGCCACCGTCTCGTACTCGCTCCTCTTCGATGTCGACGCCCAGCACCGCGGCCTGGTGCGGCTCGCCGGCGCCGGCGACAGCTGGGCCGGCTTCTCGACGCAGACCCGGGTGAGGCAGCTTACCTTCAGCGAGTTTCCCCCCAGCCGCCAGACGTGGGAGGCGCTCACCCAGGGCGTCAACCACATCGGCAGCGGAACCGATCACCTCTGCTTCCTCTTCGCGCTGCTGCTGCCGTCGGTGCTGCGCCGGCGGTCCGGGACCTGGGAGCCGATCGAACGGCTGCGGCCCGCGCTCTACGAGGTGCTGAAGGTCGTCACCAGCTTCACCCTCGCCCACTCGGTCACGCTGGGCCTGGCCGCGTTCGACATTCTCCACCCGGAGCCGAAGTGGGTGGAGGTGGCGATCGCCGCCTCGGTGGGCCTCGCCGCGCTCAACAACCTGCTGCCGCTGCTGCCCGAAGGCCGCTGGAGCCTCGCGTTCGGGTTGGGGCTGCTGCATGGCTTCGGCTTCGTCGGTGCGCTGCAGGACCTGGGCGCCTCCGGTGCCCGCCTCTGGCTCTCGGTGGTCGGCTTCAACCTCGGAGTCGAAGCGGGCCAGGCGGCGATCGTCGCGCTCTTCGTGCCGCTCGCGTTCGCGCTGCGCCGCACCCGGCTCTACCGGCTCGGGTTTCTCCAGGTGGGCTCCACCGGGATCCTCTGCGCGGCGGTGTGGTGGGTCAGCCAGCGGGTGTAGCGGGCGACTTCAGAGCGCGTCGAACGCCGAGCGCAGCTTCTCGTGCGCCGCGGCGCTGATGGCATCCGCCGGCAGCTCGATCACCGTCAACGTCGTCGCCCGGCGGACATGAACGGTGCGGTTGGCGATCGCCTCCAGCGCCTTGCGGGACCCCTCGGCCCCGGCGGCCGCGCCCGGAGCCGTGGTGTACTCGCACAGCGTCGTCTTCAGGTGCTCCTCGAAGTCGACGCCGAGGCAATACGAGGCCGCGACTGGAGAGGCCAGGTGCTGCTGTTGGTTCGTCGGATGAAGGCCGGCTTTGGTGGCGGCCTCGAGGACCTTCGTTGTTGACGGATCGCCCTTGTCCTTCTCCAGGGCCTCGACCCCGAGCCGATCGAACAGGCCGAGCTCGGAAGTCGGGCGAGGGGCGGCGACCGGGGCTGGTGTCGGGGTGACTCCGACCGGTTCCGTCGGAGGCTTCTTCGAGCAGCCGAAAACTGAAATCAGGATCACTAATATGAGGCGGAAGCGCATCTGGTTGCTATAACTCCGCCCGAAGTTGGGTGGGACCGAAACAAAAAAAGCAGTGGGCCGTACGTCAGGCGACCAATTCAAGCCCGGAGGGGTACCCGTGAGATTTGTGAGCAAAATTGCGGTCGGCGCGATCATCGCGCTGGCTGGAGTGGCAGGCGCGTCGAGTCACCGTGAAGCACCGTTCGTCACCAAGAATCCGAAGGTCGACGCGACGGACTTTTACATGTTCAACAGCTACGAGACGGGCCGCACCGGCTTCGTCACGCTGATCGCCAACTACCTGCCGTTGCAGGATTCGTACGGCGGCCCGAACTATTTTTCGCTGGATCCCGAGGCGCTGTACGAGATCCACATCGACAACAACGGGGACAAGGTCGAGGACCTGACCTTCCAGTTCCGCTTCGCGAACACGCTCAACAACGCGGGCGTCGGTGTCGCGTTTCCGATTGGGCCGTCTGATGGTGGCTCGAAGCCTTCGGTCGCCGTTCCGTTCGCCAACGTCGGCGATCCGAGCGTGCGCAGCAACCTCTCGGTGCTCGAGACGTTCGGCGTGAAGTTGGTTCGCGGCCCGCGCCGCACCGGGACCGTCACCGACCTCACTGCCGCGGACGGCGGGACGACCTTCATCAAGCCGTTCGACTACAACGGCCGGAAGTCGTTTGGGAACGCCGACGGTGGTGATGGCAACTACGCGGCGTACGCCAACGGCTTCATCCAGTCGGTGACCATCCCCGGCTGTGCGACGCCGGCGAAGATGTTCGTCGGTCAGCGCGCGGAAGGTTTCGCCGCCAACATCGGGCCGATCTTCGACCTCGTCAACGCGCCGCCGGCGGTGATCACCAACAACGCCAACCGTGGCGCGGTGCCCAGCCCACTGCAGTACAAGAACGTCACCACCCTCGCGCTCGAGATCTCGACCAGCTGCCTCACCGTTGGCGCTCAGACGACGATCGGCGGGTGGACCACCGCCAGCGTTCGCCAGGCGCGGGTGATCAACCCCTCTGCGACCTACTCCCGGCCCTCGCGTGAAGGTGGCGCCTGGACCCAGGTCTCGCGCCTCGGGATGCCGCTGGTGAACGAGGTGGTCATCGGCATCAAGGACAAGGATCGCTTCAACTCCTCCGAGCCGAAGGACGACGGCCAGTTCGCGACCTACGTGACCAACCCGACGCTGCCCGCGGTGCTCGAGCTGCTCTTCAGCACCCCGGCGCCGACGCTGTTCCCGCGCAGCGACCTGGTGGCGGTCTTCCTCACCGGCGTCCCCAGCGTCAACCAGACCGCGGGCGTGTGTGAATACCTGCGGCTCAACACGGCGCTTCCGGCGACCGCGGCGGCCACCCAGAACGACCTTGGCGCGGCGGCTTGCTTCGTCAACGGGGTGCTCACCCTCGCGAACACGGGTTGCGATCCGGCTGGCTTCCCCAACGGGCGCCGTCCCGGCGACGACGTCGTCGACATCGCGCTGCGGGTGGTGATGGGTTACCTCTACGGCAACAACACCGACGCGCCGTCGCGGAACGTTCCGTTCCATGACGCCGTGCTCCAGTCGCACACCCAGTTCGACACCACGTTCCCGTATCTGAAGACTCCGAATCCGGGCGCCAAGGGCGATGGGACCTGATCATGAGGAAGCTCTTCCTTAGTTTGTTGATCGCGACCTCGCTGGTCCTGATGGCCTGCCCGTCCAGCAACGGCGGCACGGGCGGCGGTGCCGGCGGCGGCGGTGGTGCCGGCGGCGGCGGTGGTGCCGGCGG
>JAYVRT010000153.1:0-2432 GCA_043776025.1 Archangiaceae bacterium
GGATCCGAAACCACCCGGCTCAACGCGATGTCGTCGGCTTCGTAGGCGTCTTTCTCTGAATCGACGACCTTCAATGTGTCGCTGACCTTCTTGCAGCCCAGCGGCACTCCTTCGACGGGGTGCTCTTCGTCGGAGACCGGGGGGAACTCGGTGACTTGGTGGTTGGTCACCAGCAGCGTGTCGGTGCCCTGCTTGCGGTAGGCGAAGGCGGTGCCGTGGGCGGTGACGTTCTTCTTCGCCCGCTTCACCGTGCCATCGGCGGCGTAGGAGAGGCACTCGTAGGTGGCGGTGACGCGGACGCAGTAGGTGAACTGGCTGCCAGGGGTCGCGTTGAGCTCGACCGCCTTCTTGTTGAGCGCGGCGAAGTCGTTGCTGTACTCCGACTGGCAGTAGGGAGCGTTGATTCGCTTCGGGCCGACCGTCGCCGGCGACGTCAACTTGGCCGGGGTCTTTGATTCATTCGGGGGCGGGCTGACCGGCGCCGTCGCGAGAATGAGGGGCAACCACCACATGGGCCCAATGTTAGTCCCGGAGCCGACGCCGCGCGAAGTTGGCCCTTAAAAGGTCCCCTCAGAGGCCCCGTTCACCCCAGCCCCCGTTCACCCTGAGCGAAGTCGAAGGGCGTCCCTCGACTTCGCTCGGGATGCACGGTCAGGGTCACCCTGGGCCCAGCGCGCCGATCAGCGCCGGCACCGCGACCTCGACCCGCAGCGGCCGGGCGCCGAGGCTCGCGGGGACGAACCGCTGTTTTTCCAGCAGCTCGAGCTCGAACGGCGTCCACCCGCCCTCGGGGCCGACGGCCAGCACCACGTGCTCGCCGGGGGCGCGGCGGGGCAGCGGCGCACCCGCGTCGTGGTGGGCGAGGACGCGCCGGGCGGCGCCGCAGAACCCGTCGAGCTCGTCCTCGACGAAGGGGCGGAACAGCTCCCGCACCAGCAGCTTGGGCGGGATGGTGTCCCGGGCCTGCTCGAGGCCGAGGCGCAACAGCCCCGCGAGGAAGCCCGGGTCGAGCACCTTCGAGTCGAAGTAGCTCTTCTCGACCTTGGCGGCGTTGAGCAGGACGATCCGCCCCAGGCCGAGGGACGCGGCGGCGGCGAGCACGCGCTTGAGCTGCTTGGGGCGCGGCATCCCCAGCACCAGGTCGATGCCCGCGCGCGCTGGCGGGTGCTCGTCGAGCTTCACCTTCAGCACCAGCTCGTCGTCGCTCACCGAGACGACCTCGCCCCGGCCGCGCATTCCGCCGAGGAGGCCGACCTTCACCGAGGCTCCGGCGCGGGCGCGGAGCACCTCGCGGGCGTGCACCACGCGGCGGCCACGCAGGCGCGCGGTGCCGTCGAGGGCCAGCTCGGAAGGCTCGAGGACGAGGTGGTTCACACCAGGCGGGCGCTACTGGGCGTTGGTGAGCGAGTCGGTCTCGCGCTTGATCTCGCCCTTCCAGGTCTCGGCGTCGCGGTTGGCGCCGGTCTTGGCGGCCTTCGCCGCGGCCTGGCGCTGCACCAGGTCGAAGTGGGTCGAGAAGTAGGGGAGCGCCTTGCCGCGCAGCTGCTCGAGGGTGTCGAACTTGTGATCGGTGAGGACCTTGAGCAGGTCCTCGTTGAGCTTGGTGATCACCTCGTAGCCCTGGAGCATCGCGCCGGTGCAGACCTGCACGGTGTGCGAGCCGAGCGCGATGAACTGCGCCGCGTCGAAGCCGGTCTCGATGCCGCCCATGCCGGAGATCGGGACGCCGGGGATCGCGCGGGCGATCTCCATCACGTGCCGCAGGGCGATCGGCCGCACCGCCTGGCCGGAGTAGCCGCCGGGGACGCTGTAGCCCTCGACGGTGGGCATCGGGCGCAGGGTGCGCAGGTCGACGCCGATCACCGAGAGGATGGTGTTGATGGTGCTGAGGCCGTCGGCGCCGGCGTTCATCGCGGCCTTGGCGGGGATCTTCGGGTCGCCGACGTTGGGGGTCATCTTCGCCCAGACGGGGATCTTCGCGACCTCCTTCACCCAACCGCAGACCTCGGCGACGATGCTCGGGTCCTCGCCCATCGCCATGCCCATCTTCCGCTCGGGCAGGCCGTGGGGGCAGGAGAGGTTGAGCTCGAACCCGTCGACGCCGGTCTCCTGGACCTCGCGGATGATCTGCTGCCAGGCGTCCTTGCGGTACTCCTCCATCACCGAGGCGATCAGGACCCGGTTCGTGTACTGCTTCTTCAGCGCCTTGAACTCCTCAAGCCAGACCGAGTACGGCCGGTCGGAGATGAGCTCGATGTTCTCGAAGCCGACGATGACGTCGGCGTGGTCCTTGTCCTTGAGCTTGCCGTAGCGGGGCGCGGTGTTGACCACCTCGCTGGCGTCGAGGCTGATCGTTTTCGCGACGACGCCGCCCCACCCGAGATCGAAGCTCTTCGCGATCACCTTCGCGTTGGTTCCGGGAGGACCGGAGC
>JAYVRT010000154.1:0-2429 GCA_043776025.1 Archangiaceae bacterium
CGCGGCAATCCCCACCACCTCCACCTGCCGCCCCATCGCCATCGGATCAAACCCCAGGACCTTGCCCGCCTCCGTCAGCTCGCGCTCTCCCGCGGGCCACAGCGCCTCGCCGGGATCCGGCTTCCACAGCACCTGTCGCGTCGGCCCCACGGTGGCGAAGAGATAGAAGTGAGCCGGCTGCTCGAGCGCGACGCGGAACATCACCTGTTCGCCGGCGCGCAGCTTCCCTTCCAGCGGGCGGACCGTCGTTCGCGCGACGAACGCCTTGAGCTCGAGCTTCAGCGGTCCGGCGGTCCCTTTGATCCCGTCGTACGCGGGCGGTGGCCGGGGAGCGAGGATCCCGATCGCCGCCACCGCCGCGGCCGCGAAGGCTGCCCACAAGAACCCCCGCAGCCTTCCCCGCGAGGGAGGGATCACGACCGCGCGCGGCGCTGGGCGCTTGGCGACGGCGCGCTCGAAGACCCGCTGCTGCTCCTCGGCGGACAGCTCGGCGGTGGGAGCCAGGGCGAGCAACAGCCGCTCGGCGTCCACGCCGCTGAGGCGGTCGAGACAGGCCTCGCACGGCGCTTCGAAGTGCTGGCGCAGCTCGGCCTGCGCTCCGGCCTCGAGCCGCCCCTTCAGCAGCGCGTCGAGGCGGCTCTCGGTCAGGACCTGGCAGCTCATGGAAAATCTCCGGAGGCGATCGCCGCGGCGAAGTCCCGCTTGAGCCGGTCGCGAAAGCGCATCAACTTCACCGTCACCGTCCCGTGCGGCACGCTCAAGCGGGTCGCGATGTCCCGCGTCGCTTCGCCCGTCACGTAGTGGGCGGTGAGCACCGCCCGGGTCGCTTCGTCCTCGACATCCGCCACCAACTCTCTGACGCGGGCGATTCGCCGTTCCCTCTCCGCTGGGTCCTCATCCGCAGCGGCCCCCTCGCTCAGTTGCATCGCGAACCCCTCGAGCAGCGCGCGGCGGTTGGCTTCCTGCTCTCCGCGCGACCGGCAGACGTTGGCCGCGATGGTGAACAGCCAGCCCTTAAAGCGCTCGGGCGCGCCGAGGCCGGAGAGTCCGACGAAGGCGCGCCCGAAAATCTCCTGCAGCAGATCCATCGCCGCGGCGCGGTCTCCATGGGTCGAGACCAGGCAGTAGGCCATCACTGCCCGGTGATGCTCGGCGAAGATCGCCTGCTGGGCCGCGCGGTTCCCCTGCACCGCCGCGCGCACCTGGGCGACGACGGCGGGGGGAGCAACGTTGAGTTCCGGCGCAGCCAGCATCGTGCGACCACCCTTCAGGGGCTGAGCGAGACGCGGAACAGCTGCTGGTAACCCGAAGACGGGTCGCGGGTGAAGTAGTGCACCCAGAGCCCGTCATTCGACACCCGCGGCTGCGAGTGCTGGGCGGTGATGAAGCTCAGCTGGGTCATCGAGGCGAAGGCCGCGCCCGCTGCCCCGGTGTAGAGCTGGAGGAAGCCACCGGCATCGCGCACCACCGCGACGTCGTGCGATCCGTCGGCCGAGCTGACCACCTCGGTCAGGCCATCGGTCTCGGCGAGCGGGAAGATCCGGCCGGTGTTGCCGCTGGGCAGCAGGTCGAGCACCAGCGCGGCGCGCGACGGGGTGGTCAGGTAGTCGGTGACGCGAATCCCGCCGGTCGGCAGGTAGGTGGCGGTGCAGTTGTAGCTGCCGGAGGTGCAGACGCCGTAGGAGGCGCCGCCGATCATCACGCTGGCCGCGACGGGGACGATCGCCTGGGTGGCCAGCGTCAGCTCGCGGTAGTCGTACTGGGTGGCGGTGGTGCCGCTGGTGAAGCGCAGCAGCGCCGCCTTGGAGTCGAGCCGGGCCTGGCTGACGAGCGCGCTGGAGCCAGCGGCGAGCGGAATCGAAGTCTGGGTGCCGCTGACCGGGTGCACCAGGGCGAGCCGTTGGGTACCGGAGCCGGAGATCGACATCACCACCGTGGCGCCGTCGGGCGTGATCAGCGAGGTGACCGAGGGAGGTGAAGCGTTGTTGAAGCCATTGCTCAGCGGGAAGCTGGTGAGGGAGTGAATCGACAGCGACGAGAGCTCGACCGCCGACAGGCGCAGAGAGCTCATGTCGCTCGCGCTCGGGCAGTCCGGAGGCGGCGGCGGAGTCTGGCCGCTGGAGTAGTGGCAGTAGAAGGTGGGCGCGAAGACGATCCGATCCGCCGAGGCCAGCATCAGCGCGAACGGGTCCTGGAAGTTCGGGTCGAGCAGGCCGCTCTTCTGCACCGCGAGGCTGGCGAGATCCACCTTCACCAGGTTCCAGCGGTAGCGGTGCATCGTGCCGAACAGGCTGCTGACGGTTGCCTTCTCGTCGACCGCGTCGACGATCACCAGCTGGCCACCGAGCACCCAACTGCCCGCGGGGCCGTAGCCGATCGAGGAGCCGCTGTAGATCGGACTGCCGGTCTGGGCGTCGAGGTAGACGCGC
>JAYVRT010000155.1:0-7952 GCA_043776025.1 Archangiaceae bacterium
ATGGGCTACGCCAAGCACAACCCGGTGGACCACGTCGCCAAATGGAAGGTGCCGATGCTCGTCGTCCACGGCGGCAAGGACTACCGGGTCAACGACAGCGAGGGGCTCGCGACCTTCACCGCGCTCCAGCGCAAGGGCATTCCCAGCAAGCTGCTCTACTTCCCCGACGAGAACCACTGGGTGCAGAAGCCGCAGAACTCGGTGCTCTGGCACGAGACGGTGCTCGGCTGGCTCGACCAGTGGACGAAGAAGTAGTCAGCCTTTGAGGAACAGCTCGATCGCCTCGGTCAGATCCGGGGCCATCGCCTCCGGCACCTGCCCGGGAATGGTGCGGGCCCAGGCAACCGCGTCTTTGAGCTTCTTGAACGTCTTCTGATTCATCGAGGGCGGGGCGATCAGGCTCAGGCCCACCATGAAGCCGCGCGCGACCACCGCCGCGAGCGGGTTGACGTCGAAGATCACCGCCGCGCCGGTGCACTGCGCTGCGTACTTGCCCTGGAGCTGCGCCGCGAGCTCCCGAACCTCCCCCGGCGGAGGCTTGAGCACCGCGCCGCGTACCACCGAGAAGGTGAAGAGCCTGGGGTGGCGGGTGACCAGCTCGGCCTGCCGCTGGTCGAGCAGCTTCAGCCCTTCGATGTTCGCACCGCCATCGTAGAGCGCGACGGCGACCGGGCCGAAGGCGCCCATGCGGAACAGCGGTGCTTCGGCGATCAGCTCGAACCGGGTGGCCACGAGGGGAACTTAGCCGCGCAGCGGGGGAACCATAGTTTGCGGCGGGCCGCTTCCGTGCCCGGACCTGCGGTGGCTTCGTCCCGCTTTTGACGCTACACCCTGACCCTGGGCATGCGTCTGGCGGTCATCCTCGCGGTCGGCTTCATCGCGTGCGGGCCAGCCCGGACTCCCGGCCCCGTCGCGGCCACCTCCTTCATCGCGCTCGGCGAAGACTTCGAAGGCTTTCAGACCTGGCCGACGGTCGACCTCGGCGAACAGCCCGTCAACGGGCTTCACCTCGGAGGCCACCGGGTCGTCTACCTGAACCGCGCTCCAGCGCACGGCGCGACCACCTTTCCCCAGGGGACAATCGTGGTGAAGGTGATCACCGACTCGTCGACGGGGGCGAGCCAGGTGTTCGCGATGGCCAAGCGCGGCCCGGACTTCAACCCCTTCGGCGCGGTCGGGTGGGAATGGTTCGAGCTGCAGGGCCCGGCGGGTCCTCCGGCGATGCTGTGGCGCGGGGCGTCGTCGCCGACCACCGGCGTCTATGCGGGCTCACTGCTGACCTGCAACAGCTGCCACAAGAGCGGCGCGAATGACGCCGTCCTCACCCCGCAGCTGGCGCTCACTTCCTTCTGATGCGCGCCTCCTTCGGCTGCCTCGCGGTCGCCCTGGCCTCGTGCGCGAAGACCCCCGCGCCTCCGGACGCGGGCCTACCCCCGGCGCGGGTGACGATCACCGCCACCGACCTTCAGACCCGCACCCAGACCCGGGAACATTTCCTCGCCGCGGTCGAGATGCAGCTTTCCGGAGAGCCGCTCGCTGAGGCGATGGGCCGCCAGCTGAGCGGCTACAGCCGAGACCACGTCCCCGCCGACCTCTACTTCGACACTTCGCCGCTCAGCGGTGGACCCTGGGTGGATCTCGCCGGCTTCTCCAGCGCCGTCGAGTCCTACGAATACTCGAAGCAGCCGATGAACTCGCTCGCGTTCGAGTCGGGCGCGGGCACCTCGCTGGTCTTCGGACCGCTGCTCCTTCCCGGGGCCGACGGGGGCCTGGGGCTCGCCGACCGCCTCGAGCAGCTCGCCGCCGCCAGCAACGCGCTCGGGCGCTGGGTGTTCGAGCCCGGCACCTACCCGACGAACAACCCCGGCGCGAACATCAACCCGTTCGGCTCGGGGACGCCGGACCAGAACCCGCTCGGCTGGCCCGGCATCTGGCCGACGCTGCACGCGTTTCGCAGCTTCGAGCCGGCGAACAGCGCCACCGGCAATCGCCTGCTGTGGTGCTCGATTGCGTCCGATGACGACGTCGGTGGCGCGGGCGCGGCCGGGTGCGGCGACTACGAGTGCGACGCCACCACGCTTCACCTGAAGGATCGCGCGGCCCAGGTCGAGCGGGTCATCACCCCGGGGGCCGACGGCTTCAGCGGCTGGAAGTACGGGCTGTGGGTGCTCAACTACCTGCAGGTGCTGCACGACTCCAACGGCGCCGCGGTGGCCCGGGTCCCCTCGGCCGACGGTGGGCTGTTGCGGGTCGGAGCGCCCGGCAACGACGTCCTCGGCAGCGATCCGAACGGCAACGCCACCGCGCCGGGCACCTGGCTCGGGTCGAGCGACATCGAAGGTTTTCAGGCGGGCCTCTTCCTCGAGCAGCTCGACAACCGCGGGGAAGATTGGTTGCGCCACCTCGCGACCGCCGACGGCCTGACGCTCTCTGGTTTCGGTGACCTCGACCAGGCGCTGAGGTATCACGCGCAGTCGCCGCTGCGCTGGTTTCCGAAGGAGATCTCGGTGAGCGAGTCCTCGGACCCCAGCGGCTTTCCCCGGCCCAGCTACGCCATCCGCTCCGCGGACAGCAGCTTGCTCGATCACCTCGGGCTCGCCCTCTCGGCGGCCACGCTGTTCGCGATCACCGACCCTCGGAATCCGCACGTCGGCGGCGCGCCGGCCGCGCTGGCCTGGTTCGATGGCGCGCCCTTCGGGCCGGCAGTGCGCACGCGGGCGCTGGCCCTGCTGCGCGTCGAGCTCGTCAACCTCGACCGGCTCCACGTCGAGCCCACGTCGGGCCTCTTCGTCGACGAGGTGGTGATGACCGGGACGACGCCGACCCGCGGCGCGACGGTGTCGACCGTCTCTGTCGCTTACAGCCTGGTGATGTTGCGCACGGCGCTGAGGGCGCTGCACGGGCAGCTCGAGCTGTACTCCAACCACACCCCTGACTCGGCGTTCGGCTCGGGGCCGCTCGACGACGCGCCGCTGCACCTGCCGGGCGACGACTCGGTCACCGTGTCCCAGCGAGCCCATGGGCTGTTGCTGCGGCAGGGCGCGCTGCTGATGGACCACCTGACCGACGCGACCGGGCGCGCGTGGCCGGGGTGGAACGTGGTCACCGGCGAACGGGTGGGTGACGCCCTCACGCTCGAGTCCCACGCCGCCGCGGTGCGAGGGCTCTTCACGCTGTACCTCGCGACGGGAGACGTGCGCTTCCGGGACCGGGCGGCCGCCGTCTTTGGCCGACTCGACGTCACCTTCTACGACGCCGAGGCGCGGATCTATGGCGCCACCCCGGCGCCGGTCGACGAGGTCACCTTCACCCCGCTTCGTTTCGCTCTGCTGCAGGCCGCGCTGCGGGAGACCTACGTGTTGATCGCCACCCGCCCGGGGAACGAGGAGTTCGCCCTCGAGCTCGAAGGTCGCATCGGCCGGCTCAACAAGCTGGTCCTCAACGGGTGGGATGATCGCGACGGGAACCGGCGGGTCGACTGGCCGCGGGAGTGCGCCCGGCTCGATGAGGAAGGCCGGCCGCGCGGTGGCTTGCAGATGGCCGAGCGCACCCTCACCGGAGAGCTGGGCAGCTTCGGCGAGGCGGTCATCCCCTTCAACCGTCGCAAGACCTTCGACCGCGAGAACGACTGCGTCCCGGAGATTGACGATGAGCAGCTGCCAGCGTCGCTGGCGGATTCGATCACCTTTCATGTCTCGAGGGCCCGGTGACCCGGCGAGCGCTCCTCGCCGCGGCGCTGCTCGCCGCCTGTGGCTCCGAACCGGCGCGGCCGCCCTCGCACAGCACGTCGATCGCCGTCAGCGCCGACGGCAGGCGCGTCTACGTGGTCAACCCCGACTCCGATTCGGTCTCGGTCGTCGACGCCGAGGCGCGCACCCTGATCTCCGAGGTGCTGCTCACCGGCGCGCTCCCCGAGGAGGGCGCCGACGGCACCTTCACCCCGACGGTCACTCCCCGCACCCTCGCGCTGGCTCCCGACCAACGCACCCTCTTTGTCGCCGGCCAGCGCTCGGGCCGTCTCTACGCCATCGACACCCGAAGCTTCCGCGTGCGCGTTGGGCCGCCCGTCGGCAGCGAGCCCTTCGGGTTGGTGGTCTCTGCCGACGGCAAGACGCTCTTCGTCGCCTGTTCGCAGGATGCGTCGGTCGCCCGGGTCGGCGTGGCGAGCCTGCAGGTCGAGCGCACGGTGAAGGTCGGCGGCCAGCCCTGGGCGCTGGGGTGGTCGGCCGGCGCAAAGACGCTGCGGGTGACGGACTTCCTCGGGGCGCGCCTGACCGCGCTCGACCCCGAGGCGCTCGAGGTGCGCGCCCAATGGACGATCTCCGAGGTCGCCTCGCGCGGCGATCGCCGCCTCGCCCAGGGTGTGTCCCGCGCGCTCTACGACGTCGCCGCGCGGCCAGGCACCGGCGAGGCGTGGGTGGCCCACTCGCTCTTCAACGTCACCACCGCCCAGCCCGAGCTCGACTTCGAGTCGTCGGTGTTCCCCGCGCTCAGCATCTTCGCCGAGCCCGGCGCCAGCCCCCAGACGATCTCCTCCGACGCGCAGAGTGTGGCCGGGGTCGACGGCGCGATCGCCGACGTCGTCTCCGGGCCGCGGGCGCTTGCCTTCACCGCCGACGGCCGGACGCTGCTGGTGCTCGACCAGAACAGCGAAGACGTGCTGCTGGTCGACGCCCAGAGCCGGCGTCAGAGCTCGCTGCTCCGACCGTTGCCCGGCGTGCTCCCCGAGGGCCTGGCGATCTCCGACGACGGGGCGCGGGTCTTCGTCGACGAGCGCGGCAGCGGCGACGTGGCAGTGCTCTCGCTGCGGGGCGCGGGCGCGAACCGCACGCTCAGGGTCGACGGCCCGGTGATCTCCCGCTGGGCGAAGGACCCGATGCCGGCGCTGCTGCGCCTGGGCCAGCAGCTGTTCCACTCCGCCAACAGCGACCGGTTTCCCCTCACCACCAACCATTGGGTCGCCTGCGCCAGCTGCCACCCCGAGGGCCGCAGCGACGCGGTGGTCTGGCGGTTCCGCGAGGGGCCGCGCGACACCCCGTCCAACGCGGGGGGGACGCGCGGCACCGGGTTTCTGTTGCGCACCGGGCTGCTGACGCGGGTCGAGGACTACTGGGAGGTCATCAACGCCGAGCAGGGCGGACACTTTGATCCAAAGGATCCACTCCTGACTCCGTTGCTCGACGCGCTCGCGGCCTACGTGAACCTGGCGATTCCGTTCCCCGTCCCTCCGACCACCGACGCCGCGCGGGTCGCACAGGGCAAGGAGGTCTTCGAGCGCGCCGCGGTCGGCTGCGTCACCTGCCACCCCGGCCCGAGATTGACCGACTCCGGAACGGGCAACCCGACGCTCGATCTCGGGCAGAAGGTGGTCCTCCACGACGTCGGCACCTGCGCACCGGGCGACGTGTCGCACACCGACGCGCTGGGGAACCCGCGCACCGGCTGCGAATTCGATACCCCTTCACTGCTGGGTCTCGCCGCCTCGGCGCCCTACCTCCACGACGGCAGCGCGGTGACGCTGCGCGAGGTGCTGGAGCGGACGCGGGGCAAGATGGGCGACATCTCGTCGCTCTCCGCCGACGAGCTCGATGCGCTCGTCGAATACCTGAGGTCACTGTGAGGCGCGCCGCGCTGCTGCTGTGGGCGGTCGCAGGCTGCGGCGGCGGCCGGCCGGAGTGCTCCGCGCTCTTCGGGGGAAACTTCGCCGACTTCGTCAGCGGCGCCGCGGTCTGTCCTCAGACCGTCCGGACCGCGTCGAGCTGGGAACTGCGCTTCGACCTCACCGCCACCGCGGCCGCCGCGCGGCTGCGCGCCCGGTTCGAGCTCGGCCCGACCCCGGCGCCGGGCGTCGTCACCTCGACCGCCGTCCCCGGCCGCTGGGGCGCGACGTCCACCCGCGAGCCGGGGTGCGTCTACGCCGCCGGGCCCGAAGCGGTGCCCTCGGGCAGTTTCAGCCTCGTCCTCGACGCCATTGACTTGCAGGGCATCGCCCACGGCTCACTGAAGCTGGTTCAGGCGGCCCACACGCTCGACGGCTTCGACTGCGGCGCCGGCGACGTTGAGCGGGTCGAGTTCGATTTCTGATTCCTTCCGGAGTCTGTTGACCCCGTTCGCTCAACCCAGTCGCTCGACCGCTACTCGCGGACCGGCAGCTCGATGGTGAGCCCGTCGAACGCGACCTCGCAGGGGCCGGTGTATTCCTGGCGGGCCTGCTCCAGCAACGGCTTGAAGTCGACGTCGTGCCGTGACGAGAGGTGGGTCAGAACCAGCCGCTTCACCTTCGCCTCGGTGGCGACCTTGCCCGCCTCGCGGGCGGTGCTGTGCCGGGTCTCGAGCGCGCGCGCTTGCTCGTCGTCGCTGAAGGTCGACTCGTGCACCAGCAGGTCGGCGCCGGCGGCGGCCTCGGTCAACGCCGGACAGGGGCGGGTGTCGCCGGAGATGACCAGCTTGCGGCCCGCGCGCGAGGCGCCCATCACCTGCTCCGGCTTCACCTCGGAGCCGTCGGCGGCCTTCACCGTCTCGCCCTTCTGCAGCCGGCCGAAGTCGGGGCCCGGGGGGACGCCGAGCCTCTTGGCTGCACCGAGGTCGAAGCGCCCCGGGCGCACCGACTCTTCGAGCACGTAGCCGAGCGCGTTGACCCGGTGGTCCACCCGCACCGGGCGGATGCAGTAGCCGTTGCGCTCGAGGCGCTCCCCGCCTTTGAGCTCGTGGATCTCAATCGGGAAGGCGAGCCGTTCGACGCCGAGGTGAATCGCCACGTCGAGCAGCTTCTTCGCTGGCGTCGGCCCGTACAGGCGCATCACCTCGGTGCGCCCGCCCATGCCGAGCGTGCGAAGGAAGCCGATGATTCCCAGGTAGTGGTCGGCGTGGAAGTGGGTGAAGAACGCTTCGCTGACGGTGAAGCCGGTGCCGTAGCGGATCATCTGCCGCTGGCTCCCTTCGCCGCAGTCGAACAGCAGCAGGTCCGAGTCGGCCTTCACCGTCATCCCCGAGACGTTGCGGTGAAGCGTCGGCGCCGCGGCGGAGGTGCCGAGGAAGGTCAGCCGGAGAATCGACATGCCTGCGGAGCTCAAGGGAATCGAAGACCTTAGTCGGACAACTGGGGGGGCACTGACGACAATGTCCGGGGCGCCGGACAAGAAAAAGCGCCGGGTCCCTTTTTGAGAGGAACCCGGCGCCGATGAAAGAAACGAAGGCCGCTTAGGCCGCGGCCTTGGTCGGGGTCGCCTCGGCGGCGGCCTCGGACTTCAGCCCGCCCTCGATGCGCATCCCGTAGAACGAGCGGTAGACGAAGAACGCGGAGATGAGGAAGAGCCCGCCTGCGAGGACCAGCGTCAGCGGGCGGTGGTCCTTGCCCACTTCGACGGCGAGCTCGACCGCGAGCAACCCAAAGAGGGTGGTGAACTTGATCACCGGGTTCATCGCGACTGACGAGGTGTCCTTGAAGGGGTCGCCGACGGTGTCGCCGACGATGCTGGCGTCGTGCAGCGGAGTGCCCTTCATTCGCAGCTCGGTCTCGACCAGCTTCTTCGCGTTGTCCCAGGCGCCGCCGGCGTTCGCCATGAAGATCGCCTCGTAGAGGCCGAAGAGGGCGATCGAGACCAGGTAGCCGATGAAGAAGTACGGCTCGACGAAGGCGAAGGCCAGGGTGCCGGTGAAGAGCGAGAGGAAGATGTTCACCATGCCGCGCTGGGCGTACTGGGTGCAGATCTTCACCACTTCCTTGCTGTCCTCGACCGAGGCCTTGGTGGCGCCGTCGAGCTTCATGTTCTTCTTGATGTACTCGACCGCGCGGTAGGCGCCGGTAGAGACCGCCTGCATCGACGCGCCGGCGAACCAGAAGATCACCGCGCCGCCCATGATCAGCCCGAGGAAGAACGGGGCGTGGACCAGCGAGAGGTTGGCGAGGAGGTTGGCCTGCAGCCCGTTGGTGAGCATGAAGATGATCGAGA
>JAYVRT010000156.1:0-2422 GCA_043776025.1 Archangiaceae bacterium
GGCCGCACCAACTACACCTACGTCGTCATCCACACGATGCAGGGCAGTTACTCCGGCAGCATCAGCTGGTTCCTCAACCCTGCCTCGCAGGTCTCGTCGCACTACCAGGTGCGCAGCTCGGACGGGCAAATCACCCAGATGGTGTCCCACTCCGACACCGCGTGGCACGCGCAGTGTTACAACTCGAAGAGCATCGGCATCGAGCACGAGGGCTTCGTCGCCGCTCCGGGCCAGTGGTACACGGACGCGATGTACACCGAGTCGGCGAAGCTGACCCGGTGGATCGCCGACCGGCACGGCATCCCCAAGGACCGCAGCCACATCGTCGGCCACTACGAGGTCGCCTCGCCCTGCAACACCGGCGGGCACACCGACCCCGGCAGCGGCTGGAACTGGACCAAGTACATGGGCCTGGTGCTCGGCTCGACGCCCACCGCCAGCACCGGGGTGCTGATCGGCGCCATCTACTCCGGGGGCAACAGCGCCAACCGGGTCGCCGGCGCGGCCGTCACCGTCGCCGGGCAGACGATGACCACCGGCACCGACGGGCTCTACCAGTTCACGCTCGCGCCCGGCTCCTACACCGTCAACGTCAGCAAGGCCGGCTTCGGCAGCAACAGCGCCACCCGCACCGTCACCGCCGGCGCCCAGGTCTGGGGCTCGATGGAGATCAACGCCGTCGCCACCACTGGCATCCTCCGCGGGAAAATCTTCGCCTACAACGCCGCGAATCCGGCCGACATGTCGGTGGCGCTCGACGGCGCGGTGGTGACCTCCAACGGCCAGACGGCGACCACGGCGGCCGACGGCAACTACAGCTTCACTTTCCCTCCGGGCAACTACACCGTCACCGTCACCAGGGCCGGCTACTCGGCGAACTCGGTGGCGCGGACGGTGATGGCCAGCGCTACGGTCTGGGGCTCGGTCGGCCTCACCGGGATGACCGGGCCGGATCAACAGGCACCCCAGGTCGCCATCTCCTTTCCCGCCGACAAGGCGCAGCTGGACCTCGCGGTCTTCAACCTCACTGGCAACGCCAGCGACAACGCCGGCCCGGTGGCGACCGTCGACCTGTCGATCAACGGTGGCGCGGCGGCCTCGGTGCCAGTGGCCGCGGGCGCGTTCTCGGTGCCGGTGAAGCTCAAGCCGGGCACCAACACCCTGAAGGTCTCGGCGAAGGACGCGGCGGGCAACGTCGGCAGCGTCACCAGCGCCGCGGTCTTCAACGCCGGCGTCAGCGGCTTCGTCCACCTCTCGGGCGACGCGGCGCAGCGGGTGTCGGGCGCGGTGGTGCAGCTGCGCGAGCCGGGCACCGGCGCGGTCGTCTCCACGGCCACCACCGACGTCACCGGCACCTTCGCCCTCGCGGCGGCGAGCGTCCCGGTGGACTACCTGCTCTTCGTCAAGGCGCCGGGCTTCGTCAGCTCGTCCCAGACCGTCACCGTGCCGGAGGACCAGCGGCTGAAGGTCGACGTCGGCCTGCAGATGGGCGAGGACCTCTCCACTGCTGGGGCCGTCACCTTCACCGACCCGCTCGAGGGCGCGACCATCACCACCCAGAGCGTCATCGTCTACGGCAGCGTCAGCGGCTTCGAGGTCGCGAACGTCAAGGTCAACGGCGTTCCGGCCGAACTGCTCGGCGCCGGTGGCTTCACCGCCACTGTCCCCATCGTCGAGGGCGCCAACACCCTCGAGGCGATCGCCACCGGTCTGGGCACCGAGTCCGCACTGGGCAAGCTCCACGTGGTGCGCAAGCTGGGCAGCAACTCGATGGGCCAGAAAAACCCCGGCGACACCACGGTGAAGGGCGGCTGCTCCGCGGTTTCCGGCCTGCAGCTGCTCGGCCTGTCGTTGGTGCTGCCGCTGCTGCGCCGCCGCCGCGCAGCCTGAGCGGAAGTCGCCTCAGCCCAGTCGAAGGGCGGCCGTCGGACTCAGTGCCCGCATCAGGGCAACCCACCCGGCGTGGCTGCGTTAACCTCGATGCCCGATGCTGCTCTCCGCGTTGTGGGCGTGCCTGCTCGGCGCCTCCGACACTCCCCGCCAGGTGGTGCTGATGCCCGAGGGCGGAGCCGCGTGGGGGGTGCAGGCGGCGACGGCGCAGGGCGAGCTGCCCCAGGCGCTGGTGGACGCGCGGAAGCTCGCCGACAGCCTTCGCTACGAAGAGGCGGTGGTCGAGTACCAGCGCTACCTCGCCATCGGCGAACGGCCGGCCCGCGAGCGCGCCCCGGCGCTGCTCGAGTTGGGCTTCATCCACCTCGTGCTCGGTGACGAGGCGAACGCGGCGACCCGGGCAACCCAGGCGCTGGAGCTCGACCCCTCGCTCGAGCTGCCACCGTCGGCCCCGGCGCGCCAGGTGGACTTCCTGCAGAAGGCGCGGCGCGACTTCCTCAACAGCGCGCGGGTGAGGCTCGAGCCCCGCGGC
>JAYVRT010000157.1:0-7943 GCA_043776025.1 Archangiaceae bacterium
GTGGTCTTGCCGTGGGTGCCCGCGACGACGACCGAGTGCCGCTGCTTGAGGAAGAGCGACCCGAGCGCGGCGGGGAAGCTCATCTGGGGAATTCGCCGCTCCCGTACCGCGGTGGCCTCGACGTTCACCCGGCGGATGACGTTTCCGATGATCACCAGGTCGGGCTTCGCGGCGTCGAGGTTCGCCGCGGCGTAGGGAGTGGAGACGCCAATGCCCCACGCCCGCAGCATGTCGCTCATCGGCGGGTAGACGTTCTCGTCGCTGCCAGTGACGTCGTAGCCCGCGGCCTTGAGCATTCCGGCGAAGCTGCCCATGCCGGTGCCCGCGACGCCGACGAGGTGGATTCTCTTGATGGACTTCGGATCCACCGTGCTGAGGACGTTGCCGTTGTCGGTATCAGTCATGGGATGGCGTCGAGCACAGCCTCGTGGAAGCGGGAGCGAAAGTCGCGGATCGCGATGTTGGCGCGGCCGAGCGCGACCCGGTTGCTGCAGAGCGCGACGACGAGCTGCCGATCCAGATCGATCCACAGGCTGGTGCCGGTGAAGCCGAGGTGACCGATCGCACCCTTGGGACCGGCGTGGCCGAAGCGCAGGCCCGCCGAAGGCGCCTCGGCCGATGGGGTATCGAAGCCGAGCGCGCGGGTGCTGTCCTTCGTCAGGGGATCGCGAGCCCACGGGGTGGGCGGGGCGAAGCGGCCCTCGAGGACCGCCTGCCCAAAGCGGGCGACGTCCTGGGCGGTGGCGAAGAGCCCTGCGTGTCCGGAGACGCCGTCGAGGCACCAGGCGTTGTCGTCGTCGACCTCTCCGGGGCGGGTCGGATGGGTCGGGACGCTCCACATCCCCTCCTGGCCGATCGCCGGCTCCCGAGGGCGCGTACTGCCCGTCGGCGCGAGCGAGTGAGGCAGCGGCATGCCTTGCGAAATTCGCCGGTAGCGCGCGCCGAGTCCGAGCGGCCTGGCGATCATCGTGTCGAAGAGCGCATCGAGGGGGGCCTTCGCGGCGGCAGCGATCGCCTCCCCGAGGAGGATGAAGCCGAGGTCGCTGTAGACCGTCGCCTCCCCGACGCCCCGAATCGGAGGCGTGGCGAGCACCCGGGTCACCAGCGCGGCGCGGGCGGCGGCGCGCACTTCTGCGGGGCAGCCCTCCTCGAACAGCCGCGGCGACTGCGTCATCACCTCGGCGAAGAAGGGCAGGAACGCCGCCAGCCCCGAGCGGTGAAAGAGCAGGTCCTCGAGCGTGGCGTGGCCCGCGCGCGCGGTCGGGAGCCACGTCTTCAGCGGAGCGCCGAGATCGAGCGCTCCCTTTGCGCGCAGCGCGAGGGCGACCGCGGTGGTGGCCATCACCTTGGTCACCGACGCGAGATCGAACACGGTCGCCGCGGGAGTGTTGCCGCCTTCCCAGACCTGGTGGCCGCGAACGAAGACGCAGCCGCGCGCGAGGGGGAAGACGCCGGTCTTCTCCCCCTCGTCGATCAGCGCATCGAGACGTCCCATCAGCCGACGAGACCCTCGAGAAAGACGAGGCGCCCCGCGTCCGCCTCGAGCCGCACTCTGGCTCCGAGCGCCACCGGCAGATTGAGCGCGCCGTGCCCGACCGCGAAGCCGCTGGCGCAAGGCAGTCCCTGCTCTCGGGCGAGGGACAGCAGCACTTCGGCGCTGCCGTAGTCAGCGTCCTTCTCTTCGCAGTTGGTGAACTCGCCGAGGACGATTCCCGCGACCTGCTCGAACGCCCCGGCCTGCCGCAGGTGGGTCCACATCCGATCGAGCCGGTAGGGACGCTCACCCACGTCCTCGAGGAGGAGCACCGCGCCCTTCAGCGAAGGCATGAACGGCGTCCCGAGGAGGCGGGTGAGGACCGAGAGGTTCCCACCAACCAGCGGGCCTTCCGCGGAGCCGGCGACGAGACACGTCCCTCCCTCGAAAGGCGGGGGCGGCGCTGCCGACTCGAGCAAACCAAACAATCGTTCGACGCAGCTGTCACTCTGGCGGCCGAGCTGGGTCAGCACCGGCCCGTGAAGGCTGCGCAGGCCCCTGGCCTGGAGCGCGGCGTGGAGGGCGGTGACGTCGGAGAAGCCGACGACGATCCGGGGTGAGCCGAGCTGGAGCGCTGGCAGGAGCCGGGTGAGCCCGTAGCCCCCGCGCGCGGTGAAGACCGCCTTCACTCCAGCGTCGGTGAGCGCGTGGTTGAGCTCGGCGCCTCGGCGGGCGTCGTCTCCGGCGAGATAGCGCGTCTGGCTGAAGATGCCCTCGGTGAAGACGGGGCGATAGCGGGCTTCAACGAGCTTCAGCCCCGCGTCGAAGTTGGAGCGCTCGAACGGGCCCGAGGGCGCGACGACGGCGACGGCGTCGCCGGGACGAAGCGCGGGTGGCGCGACGAAGGGCACTGGCCGCTACTTAACCCGTTTGCTGAAGGGGGTCTTGCCTGGCAGGCGCGGTACGCTTCACGGTCGAGAAGATGAAGCCCGAGCGCCCCTCGACGATCGCCGCCGCGAAGGTGAACCCCGTGCGGCAGCCGTTTCCCGTGCCCTGGGGCCTGCTGATCGCGCTGGGAATCTACGGCCTGCTGGTCCTGGGCTACGTCTGGGCGACCTATTGGAACTCGCCCGGGTACCAGGCAGCGCGCCACTACGAGACCGCGGCGGCGATCCTCGGGGTCGACGATGGCCGGACGTGCCCCCGCCCGAAGCTCGAGGAGGCGTTCGTCCACCTCGTCGAAGTGGGCCGGCTGATCCCCGAGGAGCGCTGGATCCACGAGCGAATCGAGGCGATCCGTTGGCGGTTCGACGAGCGGCACTTCAAGCTGGCCGAGGATCTAAAGATGCGCGCCGAGACGGTCTCGATGATGCACGAGAAGATCCGCTCCGGCCGCGAGCACACCTTCATGGTCGTGAGCGAGCGGGAGCGCGGCTGGGCGCCCGACCAACTCCTCGCGGGGCCGACGCGCGCGGTGCTCTGGGCGATCCCCGGAGGGGCGGTGATTTGCCTGGTCTGGGCGTGGTGGCGCTACGGCCCGCGGCGGGTGAAGGCGGAGGAGCACGAAGCGGAGCTGAAGCGGCAGGAGGCGGAGGTGAAGGAGCTGGGGAACTTCCGCCGGCGCGGGCCCTGACCTTCTAGAAGCCGCCGAGGAGGCTGGTGGTCCCGACCGCGTTGTCTCCGGCAGCGAGTGAGGCGAGGAACGTTCCATGGACCTCGTAGGAGCGGGTCGCTCCATCGTCGGTCTCTTTTCGAACTGAGGTGATCGTCAGCTCGCAGCTGCCGTTGCGTTCGGTGGGAAGCGTGGTCGCGTACCAACGCGACTGAACTCCGGGGTCGTAGAGCGTGATGTCGCAGGTGACGCCGCCCTTGTCCCCAACGTAGTGGCCGGACGAAGGCTCGCCGTTGAACCCGAACTGAATCGACAGCACCGGGTTGGTGACGGTGGTGGAGAGCACCCGCAGCACCGAGGTCGCGGTGCTCGAGGTCCAGACGGCGGTGTCCTCCCGGCACGGCAGGTGGCCAGTCAGGCCCCCGGAGAAGGTGCACTGCTTCGCGCCCGGTCCGGGAGCCCCATCGCCACAGCCGGTGAGAACGAACAGCGCGATGACGGGGAGCGGCCGGAGCACACCGGGCAGTCTATTCACGTTTGAGGACTCAGGCGCGCTGATGAACGGCGCCGAAGAAGGCGTCGGTGCGGTGGAGATGAGGCCAGGTCCGCAGGAACCCCTGGTCGTCGAGCAGCTGGGGCGCGAGGGCCGGCCGAACGCGGGTCAGCTCCGGGTGCGCCTTTTCGAAGGCGACGACGACCTGCTCGTTCTCTTCGCGGCGGAAGGTGCAGGTCGCGTAGACGAGCCGGCCTCCGGGGGCGAGGTGGCGCAGGCCGGTCTCGAGCAGCTGAAGCTGCAGGGCGGGCAGCGGAGCGAAGGTCGACGGGTCGAGCCTCCAGCGAAGGTCGGGGCCACGGCGGAGCGCGCCCAGCTCAGAGCATGGCGCGTCGACGAGGACGCGGCTCACGCGCAGCGACGCGGGGAGCTTTCGCCCGTGGATGCTGATGCAGGTCGCTCCAGAGCGCCCGGCGCGGGTTCGCAGCCGCTCGAGACGGGCGAGGTCGGTGTCGGCGGCGTGGACCCGGCCCTTGTTCCCCAGCCGCGCGGCGAGCTGAAGCGACTTGCCGCCGGCGCCGGCACAAAGATCGAGCACCTCGTCACCCGGGTGGGCGTCGACCAGCTCCCCGAGGAGTTGGCTGCCCTCGTCCTGAACCTCGAACAGGCCCTCGTTCCAGGCCCGGAGCCCATAGAGGTTCGGGCGCGCGGAGGTGATCTCGAGACAGTCAGGGGCCCAGGCGCCGGGACGGGTCTCGACACCTTCGGAGGCGAGGCGACTGGCGAGTTCCTCGCGGGTGATCTGCGCGGCGTTGGACCGGAGGAAGATCGGCCCCGGGAGATTGAGGGCGTCCGCGAAGGCTTCAGCGTCCGTTCCGAGCTCGAGGGAGATCGTCTCGGCGAGCCAGTCGGGGAGGGAGAAGCGATCGGCGAAGGCCGGCGGATCCTCGGTGCCTTCGGTGAGAGCAAGCAGCAGCTCGCGCGCGGTGGCCTCGGGACGCGCGGCCCGCAGGCGCCGGCGCCAGAGCCCCACGCCGAACACCGCCTCGGCCAACGCCGCGCGTTGTGCCGCGGTCGCATCCCGGTGCTTTCGCAGCAGCTTGTCGAGGACCTGGTCGGCCGGGGCGCCGCCCAGCACCAGGTCGAGCGTGCGGCCGAGTGCGTCCTCGAAGCCGGCGAGGGCGGCCCAGGGCACGGCGCGGAGGCGATCGAGGCTCTTCATCAGGCCTTGAGTGCGCGCCGAAGGTTTTCGCGGGCCTGAGCGTCGAGGCGCGCGTGGAAGAATTCGCTGAGGAAGATCCGGGGGGCCTCGAGCAAGCGCCGGAGGAACCTGCGGCGGCCCATCGAGTAGAGGACGCCGGGTACCGTGGCGTACTCCTCGCGGATCTGCGCGTCGTAGGCGTCGAAGTCAGCCGGCGCGGCCCCGAGGATCGCCATGTCGCAGTCGAGGAAGAGCGCGGCCTGTGGATCCACGTCGGCTGGCGTCAGGGCGCCGTGGCGGGCGGTCAGGCGAATCAGCGCCTCGATGCGCGCCGTGTCCACCGGGCCGGCCGGGAACGCGCGCTTCACCTCCGCGGAAGCGAGCGCGGCGCTCCGGTCTTCGTTGTCCTTGCGCCCGGCGACGTAGACCGCGTCGTGGAAGATCGCCGCCAGCATCACCTCGCGCGACTGCTTCCAGCCTGGCCCCCGCGAGACGACCTCGACCCACCGGAGCACCTCTTCGACGTGGCCCCACGAGTGGTAGGCGCGCGGAGGCGATCGGTACGCCTGCTGGGCGCGTTCGAGCAACTCGGCCGGCAGTTCGGGAGCCATCGGACGGACCATGAACCGCGCTCGGTTGACGAGCAAGGGTTTCAATATTAATAAGTTGGTTGACCAACCTATTTAAGGACCCAGATGCCCCGACCCTCGAACACCGCGGAGCGCCGCTCCCAGATCGCCTCCGGGCTGATGAAGGTGATGGCGAAGCAGGGCTACGACGGAGCCTCGATCTCCCAGGTCGCGTCGGCCGCCCGCCTCACCCCGGGCCTGGTGCACTACCACTTCAAGAACAAGCGGGAGATCCTGCTCGAGGCGCTCCGGGGTTTGTCGGAGCGGCACCTGAGGCGGCTCGATCTGCGGCTCGCCCAGATGGGGGCCGACCCAAGCAAGCAGGTGCTGGCGTTCCTCGACGTCCACCTCGGACTGGGCGCGGACGCTGATCCGCAAGCGCTGGCGTGTTGGATCCTGCTCAGTGGAGAGGCGCTGCGGGACGCCAGGGTCCGCTCCGAATACGAGAAGGCGCTGGGGGCGATCGCCGCGCGGCTCTCGGAAGCAGTCCATCGGGGCGTGGCCTCGGGGGCGTTCCGTTCCGACGAGCCCGAGGCGGCGGCGGGCGCGGTGCTCGCCAGCATTCACGGGTACTACGTGCTCGCGGCGACGGCGCGACGCTTGATTCCCCACGGTTCGGCGCTGCGATGCGCGCGGCAGATGGCCAGTGGGCTCCTGCGGCCAACCCGCCCGTTCGGGGCCGGCGAGGCGCGGTCATGATGCCGTCGTTGAGGCTGGTCGTACCGGGGCTGTTCTCAGCTGAAGAGTGCGTCGCGACCATCGCCGCGGCCGAGCGGGCAGGCTTCGAGGCGATGGGGTCGCGCTACCCCGACGCGTATCGAAACAACGATCGCGGGGTGCTCGACCACGCTGGGCTGGCGGCGACGCTCTTCGAGCGGCTCTCCCCTTCCCTCCCAGCGACGTGGGAAGAAGACGGCGCCCGTTGGAGGTTGCGGGGACTCAACAGCCGGTTTCGGTTCTGCCGTTACCGCGCGGGGCAGCAGTTTACCCGGCATCGCGACGGGGCCTGGTCGCCAGCACCCGGCCTGCGATCGTGGCTGACGGTGATGCTCTACCTCAACGATGCGAGCGAGTTCACCGGAGGAGCGACGCGGTTCGACACCGCCGACGGAGTGGACGCCGTCGCGCCGCGCACCGGCCAGGGAATCGTCTTCGACCATCGGCTCTGGCACGACGGAGAAGCGGTGCGGGCGGGCACGAAATACGTGATGCGCACCGACGTGCTCTATGGGCTCGACCGGCCGGCGGAGGTGCGCCCGTTGGCCGCGAACGGACTGCTGACCTGCGACCGCGTCCTCGAGGGCCACACCGGGTACGTCTGGACCGTGCGCCGGCTGGCCGACGGGAGCCTGATCAGCGGCTCGCGCGACGGCACCGTGCGGCGATGGGGTGAGGAGAATCAGGTGATCCGCGCCGGCCTCCCGGGGTCGGCGACGGCGGTGATCGAGGTTGAGGGAGCGATCTGGGTTGGAGGGCGCGACGGAAGGCTCGACGACGGCCACCGGCGCTGGCACGCGCACGAGGGCGTGGTGCTTGGGCTCGAGCGCGCCGGCGACGGGGCGGTGATCTCGTGCGGCGCTGATGGGCGGGTGCGCCGCTGGAGTCCGACGGGAGAGCCGTGCGGCGAGCTGGCGAGGCACCCAGGCTGGGTCTGGGCGGTGTCGGTCGAAGGCGACGAGGTCCGGGCAGCAGTGGAGCCGACGACGGCGATTGCTCCCGGTTGTCGCGGCGACCGGTACGGCCAGGTGACCGTCGCCGGAGGCAGAAGCTGGCGGGCCCACGAGGGTGCGGTGACGGCGATCCTCACTCTCGGGCCGAGGTACGTGACCGGAGGCGAAGACGGAGCGCTGAGGCTCTGGACGGGTCTTGGCGAGCTGCTGGGAGAGGGCCGACACCGCGATTTCGTCCGCAGCCTGGTTCAGCTCGGCCCAGCGAGCTTCGCCAGTGGCTCCTACGACGCCACCGTGGCGGTCTGGCGGGTGTCAGGAAGCGACCGGGAACTACGACCGACAGCTGCGGCTGGTCGTTGACTTTCGTGGGCACGCGCCATAATTCAGCCGCGCTTCATTCCCTGATAGCTCAGCTGGTAGAGCGGGTGACTGTTAATCACCATGTCCGTGGTTCGAGTCCACGTCAGGGAGCACGGAAGTGGCTGATTCTACTGGGTCTCTGACGAAAGTCCGAGGCCCTTTGTTTTTCCTCGGTCTTTGGCGCACCATCCCTGCACCACTTCAGGGGAGATCGCCATGGAGAAACGCGAAACTTGGCTGGGCGGAGTCATTCGGGAGACGGAGGCCGGGAAGCCGATCTACTTCATCCGCAAGAGCATCAGCGGGAAGCGGTTCGACGTCTCCACCAGGTGCAACACCGAGCGAGCTGCATTGAAGCAGTTGGAGCGGTTCGAGGCGGACCCGGCGAGCTACGCCCCCGGTGACGGCGGCAAAGAGCCCATCTACCTCGATGCGGACCTTGCCCGGGACTTCCTCACCTACTCACGGGACGTGAAGAAGAATTCCCCAGCGTGGATCAGCCAG
>JAYVRT010000158.1:0-7940 GCA_043776025.1 Archangiaceae bacterium
CCTGGTTTTACGAGATTTCTGGGCTGGCAAACCTACAGGCCATCCTGGTTCCCGTGAGGGGTGGGAACCAGGATGGTCTGCCGGAAGTTGCGGGGGCAGGATTTGAACCTGCGACCTTCGGGTTATGAGCCCGACGAGCTACCAGGCTGCTCCACCCCGCGATTTGGAGCCTAAGTACCGATCTAACGCCCGCACGTCAAGCGTTTGTCCCTATCGACACGCAGTTGCAGCCATTAAGACGCCGCGCCCATGTCCCGGCTCGCGTCTGGCGTCCTCGTGTTCTTCACCTCGGCGGTCGTGCTCCTGCTCGAGATCCTCGCCGGCCGGCTGCTCGCGCCGTACCTCGGGGTCACACTGGAGACGTACTCCGGGATCATTGGCGTCGTGCTCGCAGGTCTCGCGCTCGGCACCTGGCTCGGCGGCCGGCTGGCCGACCGTTCGGACGCAGCCCGGTCGATCGGCCCGCTGCTGGTCACCGGCGGGATGCTGACGCTCGTGGCGATTCCGATCATCCGGTTCCTCGGCGCGCTCAACCTCGGCCACGGCCCGCTGGCGATCACCCTCTTCGCCACCGCCGCCTTCTTCGGCCCGTCCGCCGTCCTCTCCGCGATCCCTCCGGCGATCGTAAAGCTCTCATTGACGGACCTCGCGCACACCGGCCGCACCGTCGGCCGGCTCTCCGCGCTGGGCACCGCCGGCGCGCTCGCGGGCACCTTCTTCACCGGCTTCGTGCTCGTCAGCACCCTCCCTACCCGGCCGATCATCCTCAGCGCCGGCATCGCGCTCATCGTCGTCGGCCTGGTGCTCTCGCGGGTCAACCCCGGCTTCCCTCTGATGCCGGTGACGATGGCCGTCTGCGGAGCGGGCCTCACCTGGTTCCTCCCCGGCCCCTGCGACTTCGAGAGCCCGTACTTCTGCGCGAAGGTCACGACCTCCGCCACCCGTCCCATGCAAAAGACGCTCGTCCTCGACGGCCTGAAGCACGCCGCGCTCGACATCGCCGACCCATCGCAGCTGGAGCTCCCCTACACCCACACCCTCGCCGCGGTGATCGCCACGCTCTGCCCCGGCGCGCCCCTCGACGCGCTCTTCGTCGGCGGCGGCGGCTTTCACCTTCCCCGGTTCCTCCTCGTCACCCGGCCGGGATCCACCGCCCGCGTCCTCGAGCTCGACCCCACCCTGCTCACCCTCGCCCACGAGCAGCTTGGCCTGCCCAACCCACCGCCGATCTCGATCGCCCTCGGCGACGCCCGGGTGCTGCTCCAGGCCGAACCGACCGGCCGCTACGACTTCGTCCTCGGCGATGCGTTCGGCAGCCAGGCCGTCCCCTGGCACCTCACCACCCGCGAGTTCCTCTCCCACGTGCACGCGGTGCTCAAGCCGGGTGGGACTTACGTGGCGAACCTGATCGACGCTCCGCCGCTCGCCTTCGCCCGCGCCGAGACGCGCACACTGCGCGGCGTGTTCCGGCACGTCGCGGTGATCGCTCCGAAGAATCCTGCCTACGCCGTCAACCTCGTGCTCGTCGCCTCGGATGAAGAGCTCGATGGGGCGGCGCTCACCGACACCCTGCGCTCTGAGGGCTCGACGTCGATCGTCACCTCAACCGAGCACGGGCTCGACGCGTTCGTCGCAGACGCTCGAGAGCTGACCGATGACTTCGCGCCCGTCGATCAACTGCTCACCGTCAACTGATGGCAACCGAGGAAATTGGACGGAAGAGGCGTCGGTGGGCGCAGAAACCGTCGGCGCCCGACGCTCTCTACAACCGCCGGGGACTTCTACGACCACCTACGGCGACGTCACGCTCAGCTGGAACGTGAGGTCGTTCGCCGTCTCAGAGACGTTTTCGATCACCGCCCGGTAGTCCCCGGCGGCGAATTTGCCCTCGACGTGTCCCCCCCCCGACCCGATCCGCCCGGTGACCTCGTGCCGGGCCGCGCCTTCGCGGACGTCAGGGAACCCGGAACCGCGGCGCGAGCTCTTCGAGCATCGGATGCGCCGGGTTGATCCTTCGCGCCTCGTCGAACTCGCGCTTCGCGTCCTCCATCTGCCCGCCTCGAGCAACGCCTTCGCCAGCCACGCGCGAAACATCGCGCTCGCCGGCTTGAGCGACACCGCCCGCCGCAGCAACTTCACCGCCTCGACCGGCTTGCCGCGATCGAGCAGCCAGGTGCCGCGCACGAACGGCAGGAACGGATCCGTCCACGACGATCGCGCCTTCTCCGCCAGCTCCTCGGCCAGCGCCGTCTCCCCCGCCCAGCGTGCCGCGAGCGCGCCGTTGACGTACAGCGGCACGAAGTCGGGGAACTTCGCGATCGCCCGCTTCAGCACCGCCAGCGCCTCCTGCGGCTTTCCCGCGCGCAGCAGCACCGCGCCGAGGTTGTTGTGGATCTCCGGCAGGCCCGGCGTCCGTTCGACCAACAGCCGCAGCAGCTTCTCGGGCGTGGCGTTGTCGCCCTTCGCCAACTGCTCCATCGCCAGGTTGCTGTAGTGGAGCGCCGCCGCCTCGTCGTCTCCGATCAGCTCGTAGTCGGAGATCCGGTAGCTCGGGGCCTGACCGGTCAGCTCGACCAGAATCGTCACCCGGTAATCGTTGTAGAGGCTCGCCACGTGGGAGACGACGAGGAACTGGCCGTCGCGCTCCTCGTAGGTCTGCGCCTCGCGGTAGCGGACGTAGTTCGCCGGCACCTGGAGAAACCGCGCCAACGCGTTGAACAGGTGCGCGTACGTCAGACAGTCGCCGGTGCGCGCCTCCCACGCGTCCTGCGCCCCGCGGGTGTGGAGCGCGTCGTAGCGGAACCCCAGTCCCGCCTGGTCGCGGAGCCAGCGGTGCAGCCGCTTGACCCGATCGAGCTCGGTGCCCTCTCGCCCGACCTGGATCAACACCTTCTCCGTCGCCGCTGGGCTCAGCGCCAACGGGTCAGGCAGCGCGAGGCCCTGGTCCGCCGCGAGCGAGATCAGCTCCGACATCCGACGCCCGTCCGACCGGGTGCGGAGCGCGACGCAGCCACTGCCGAGGGCAGCAGCGAGCGCCACGATGAGGAGCCGGCCCAGCGCCCCTCAGCTCAGCTTCAGGCCCTTGAACTTGTCGGCCAGGGTGCCGAGGCCGCTCTTGCCACCGCCGGCGGGCTTCTGGGTGTTCTTCCAGGCCTCGAGGTCGGCGCGCTCTTCGCTGCGCACCGCGGCGACGATCGACAGCTTCAGCTTGTTGCCCTCGATCTCGATGATCTCCGCCTTCAGCTCGGTGCCCATCGGGAAGGTGCGCTTGAGATCGGTGCCGCGGTCCGTGCCGGTCTCGCTCGCGGGGATCAGGCCCTTGCCGCCGTCCCAGCCGATGAAGATCCCGTACGACTCGATGCGCTCGACCTTGCCGGTGACCACCGTGCCGCGCTTGGGCAGCGGGGGACGCGCGGTCTTCGCCGCTCCGGGCGCCGCGTCGGACGCCGGCGCCTGCGGGTACTCGCTGGCCGCCACACCCTGGCCCACGGGCGCGCCATCCTTGATCAACCGCAGACCGATCTTCTTGTCCGGGGCGTCGACCTTCTCGACCACCACCTCGATCTCGTCGTTCACCTTCAGCACGTCGCGGGGGTGCGCGATGCGCCGCTCGCTCATCGCCGAGATGTGGATCAACCCATCGATGCCCGGCTCGAGCTCGACGAACGCGCCGAAGTCCTTGATCCGGACCACCTTCGCCTTCGCCCGCACGCCCTCTTTGTACTTCTCGAGCGCCGCGGTCCACGGGTCGGCCAGCAGCTGCCGCATCGAGAGCGAGATCCGCTCCTTGCGCTTTGCCTTGTCCGGCGAGTTCGGCTCGGCCGCTTCCATCCGCAGCACTGCCACCTCGACGTCGTCACCGATCTTCACCACCTCATTCGGGTGGCCGATGCGCAGGTGCGACATCTCGGAGACGGGGATCATCCCCTCGAGCCCGCCGAGGTCGACGAACGCGCCGAACGCCTGCACCCCGACGACCTTGCCCTTGAGCACCGCGCCGACGGCCAGCGTCTTGCGCAGCTCGGCTGCCTTCTCCTTCTGCTCGTCCTCGAGAATCGACCGGCGGGAGAGCACCACGTTGCGCTCTTTGACCTCGGTGACCCGGAACAGCAGCTTCTCGCCGACGTAGCCGTCGAGCTTCTCGACGAAGCGGATGTCGACCTGCCGCGACGGGCAGAACGCGCGCACCTCGCCGATCGCCACCTCGAGCCCACCCTTGTTCACCGCCAACACCAGGCCCTCGACGGGCATCCCGGAGTTGCGGGCCTCGGACAGCATCGACAGCGACGCCGCGCCCTTCGACAGCTTGCGGCTCAAGATGATGCCGCGGGCACCCGTCTCGACCACGTGGGCCTCGACCTCGTCGCCGACGCCGAGCCGGAGGATCCCCTCCTCGTCCTTCAGCTCGCCGAGGTCGATCATCGCCTCGCTCTTGCCGCCGAGCGTGAGGAACGCGGTGTCCGCGCCCAGCTGGAAGATCTTCGCCTTCACCTTGTCGCCGACCTTCAGGTGCTTGCGGCCGGGCAGCCCACCCTCGGACTTCGCCGAGTGCTCGAACATCTCCGCGAAGCTCTGGGGCTCGGGGTGCTCCTCCATCAACGGGCTCGGCTTGGCGACGATCGTCACCGCCGGAGCGACAGGCGCCGGAGCGGCCGCCTGCAGCTGCTCCCCCACCGGGGCGTCGCTGCTCGCCGCGGCCGCGGGGGCCTCGTCCATGCTGCGGGTCTCGACGATTCCGCCGGCGCGGCGCACCGTCACCATCGGGCCGGGCCGCTTCTCCTTCTCCTCGGTCTTCTTCGGCTGGGCCGTCTGGGCTGACTGGGCCGGCGCGCCGCCGTTGCGATCGGGCCGCTGTCCGCCGCGGTCGCGGTTGCGATCTCCGCCTGCGCCGCCGCGATCCTTGTTGCGGTCTCCGCCGCGGCCTTTGGGCTTGTCCGACTCGCCTCCACGGCCTGAGGGGATCCCCAACATCACGTCACCAAAGGTGGCCTTCGGCTTCTTGGGGCCGCCAAAGCCGCCCATGTTCTGATCAGTCACTGCGAATCCCACTCCTGTGAATTGAAAAGCCCTCGCCCCTTACCAAAGGGGTCAGTGGGATACCAGCGCACCCAGCCGAACCTTCAACCGGGCCCCCGAGGCGAGGCTCTGGCGGGTGGGCTCCGGGGCGCCGGCGTCTTCGGGCACGTGCTGGAACACCTCGACCTCGACGGTCGAATAGTCGGGCGCGGTGTCCTCGAGCCACAGCGACATCCCCGGGGTCACCGCGTAGGGGTGCTGGATCTCCAGCAGCACCGCGACCGAGACCCCGCTCTTGCTCACCCGGGGGTCCTCCTTGAGGGTGATCTTCGCGTCCTTCACCACCACCGGCACCGGGTACCCCGAGATCCACAGCTTCAGCGCCCGGGTGGCGAGCGTCACCAGCTTCTTCTTCAGGCCCGCCGTCTCCGCCCCGTCGAGCTCGCCGTCGCGGTTGGTGTCCGCCCCGGCGCGCAGCAGCTCACAGCGATCGCCGCCGTCGACGTCCATCACCACCAGGCCGGTGATCGACGTGCTCCACAGCTCGAGGCTCACCCGGGTGTGAAACCCCTGCGGATGGGCGACGACGAGCGCGAGCAGCAACGCCGCCGGCACGGCTCACTGTTCCGGGTCGGCGTGGAAGTTCATGAACAGCCGCCGGATGTCGGGGATCGTCCGGGGCACGAACGGCTCGGAGTTGCTCACCGGGAGGATCCGCTTCGCCGCGGTCAGCGGCTGCTTCAAGGTCCGGTCGACCCAGATCGGGTTGGTAAAGCCAAACGGGTGCACCACGTTGACCGACGCCGGCTTGTAGCGGCCGTACTTGTTGCCGAACCCGAAGGAGCCGCCGATCACCCCGACCGCGTCGCTGATCTGAATCGACGCCACCTCGTGGGGCGTGAAGACCGGCCACATCGAGCGATCTCCCGCGGCTTCGATCACGATGAACGAGCCGTCGGGGATCCCGGTGTACGTCTTCGTCAGCTCGAAGCGGACGACGTCGGTGGTGTTCTCGACGGAGAAGACGTCGAGCACCTCGGGCCGCTGCACCTGATCGCGGCCTCCGCGGCGCACCGTCACCCGGCGGACGTCGACCCAGGGGGCGGCCTGCACCTTGATCTTCAGCTCGATCGTCCCGTCCCTGGCGACCGCCGTCTCGCCGAAGCCCTTGCCGTTCACGGTCGCGGTGATGAACGGGCCGTTGGTCACCATCGCGTTGCCGGTGCGCAGCGCCTGCATCGCGGCGTCCTCCGACAGCCCGCGCATCGAGCCGTCGGCGGTGGCCCCGACGTACATATAGGTGCGCGGCAGGCCGGCCTCGGCGCTGGCGTTGTGCGAGTCGCTGTTGCCGGTGGCGGTGAGGTGGCGGCCCTGGCTGAGCAGGGTGAACCAGTCTTCCATCGCGCCCGGGTATGCCGGCTGGACGACCTTGCGCTCCGGCTCTCCGGCGTCGGCGACGTTGACCGAGAACTGCAGCACCTGGCCCGGCGCGGGGATGCAGTCGGCGACCTGGCCCGCCGCGCAGAACGGCAGCGAGGGGTTGGGGCCCGCGGTGCCGGCGTCGGCCGGGATCCGGTAGGTGAACAGCAGCTCTTCCCTCTTGCCGTTGAAGACCTCGAGCACGTCGAAGTCGAGGCTGAAGTTGCTCGGGTGGTAGGGCGACAGGCCGCCGTCCGCGGTGTTGCGGGTGTCGAGCACGAAGGCGCTGCTCGGGGGCAGCGGCGTCGCGGCGTAGGTGCTCATGATGAAGGCGTTGAAGTAGCCGAGCACCGAGTCGCGCGGGTGGTTGACCTGAACGATCGGCGGCCTGGCGGAGTCCTTCCCGAGGCCGCGCAGCTGGGCGAACAGCTCGCCCGGCGGCCGGCGGAACCAGCGGAAGCTGCCGTGGGTCACCGGCCCGGGATCCACCGCGATCGGAAAGGCGTTGAAGTGGCCCATCTCCAGCGAGGTCAGCTCGAGGCCGATGGTGGAGTGCAGCCAGTCGCGCAGGTTGAGCGCCTCGACGGTGGGCGCGAAGTCGGTGACGAAGTTGTGATCGGTGCTGGTGACGAGGTCCACGCCCTCGACCGCGTAGCTGGCGACGCGGTCGGTGAGGACCATGTCCGAGTCCACCGACTTCTCCGAGTGCACGTGGAAGTCACCGCTCGCCCAGCCGGGGGTGGGCATCACCTGCTTGAGCGCCAGCTCGACGTGGGTGGTCTTGCCCGCGATCAGGTCGACCTCCTGCGAGGCGAGGTCGTACTCGATGCCGCGCGAGGCCCAGACGCGGTAGTGCCCCGGCTGCACCGTCTTGCCCACCGAGCCGCTGGGGGCGAAGAGGATCCGCTCGAGGTAGCGGCGGGAGTTCGGGTCCGCGGTGTCGTCGAGGAAGTCAGAGACCCGGTAGCGGGAACCCGCGGGCAGGTTGTAGAGGAACTTGCGCGGCGGCTCGGCGCCGGTGTGATCGTAGGTCCCCTCGACCGAGATCTTCGCCGGCAGGGCGCGGCCGAGCTCGTCGCGCACCGTCACCTCGAGCGTCGCGGGGCGGGGCAGCTGCAGGTTGACCTCGGCGTGGCCGTCGGCGGCGAGGTCGAGGTAGTCGCTGGTGGGCGTCGTCTGGCGCACCGAATCGACGGCGATCGCCCGGTACTTCCCCGGAGGCACCTGGGCGGTGAAGATCCCGCTGCCATCCTCGGACCGCGCCTGGCTCAGGTAGTTGCCCTTGTCGTCCTCGAGCACCACCGAGACGCCGCCGAGCCGCTGGCCGGTGCCTTCCTCGGTGATCCGGCCGCTGATCGTCCCCACCGGCGTCGGCTGCCGTTCCTGCTCGTCGGAGATCGCGTAGATCACCTTCTGCGCGGTCGCGACGTCTCCGTTGCCGACCGCGAGGTACGCCGCGTAGGAGAAGCTCTTGGTCGGAGCGATCACCGGCGGAGGCTTGGCCC
>JAYVRT010000159.1:0-7913 GCA_043776025.1 Archangiaceae bacterium
CTTCGGCT
The DNA here is from genome assembly GCA_043776025.1 of Archangiaceae bacterium. Lineage (GTDB taxonomy): Bacteria > Myxococcota > Myxococcia > Myxococcales > Myxococcaceae > JAYVRT01. The sequence goes on from JAYVRT010000159.1 coordinate 9, forward strand.
GAGTCCTCTGGGAAAAAGCGAGCGGGTCCACCGGGTCGAAGTCGTACGACTGACAACCCGAGCAGAGAACCACCGTGGAAACTGCTGCGAACGCCAACAGAGAGTTTGAGCTCATGGGTCGTGTGTCCTCTTCAAACACCGGCATCCGCGCCGGTGCCTCCGCGTGCACAGAAATCGGGCAGGGTGAGATTGCCCAGGTACGTCTTGCAGCTGGCTCGATCTCCCTCGCTCCCGTTACAGATTGCTCGCAGCGTCTCGGTGTCGAGCAGCAGCGGGCGGCACGTGAGCCGGGTCCGGGGATTGCCATCCAGCTCCGCGGTGGAAGACGGGCAAGCAGCTCCGACGAGGCAGTTCCTCGAGCAATAGCCCGTGGCGACCTCCTTCGGATTCAGCGCCCCACCGTCGGGGGCCGCGAAGTCCGAGTCCCGCACGCAAATCAGGTCCTCACAATCGGTGCTGCCGAAGGAGACGAAGTCTTTTCGCGGTCCCCCCTGGAGCTCACCGTTGGTGATGAACAGGCGGCCCCCATCGACGTTGGGGTCCCGCTTCACCATCGCGCACGGCTCCCCGAGCTGGCTGGAGGCCCTACAGCCAGCAACCGCAAAGAGGACCAGCGCCATGAACGGGAAACGCACAGCGACTAAAGGTCACGGCGAGCAGAATCCTTTCAGCCCGCGGCCGAATGCCTCGCGCTGCTCGGGCGGGGACTGCTTGGCGAGTCGTGCCGCCTCAGGGCACCGGCCCAGCCCAGACAGCGCGGCCACCCACTGCTCCGCCATTTGGGGGGTGACGTTGCCGGCGCCGAGCTGCTCGAATGCCTGCACGCGAAAACCGAGGGCTTCGAGTCGAAGCACCCCGGCCGGGAACTTCGTCTCGTACGCGTCGACTCCGGCCAGAGCTTGCGTGACCTTGCCCTGCTTCAACTCCTGCGCGACCCGCTCGAGGAGGCGAGCCTCTTCGAGCAGGGATGACCTGGGCGGCGCCGGCACAGCGACCGGCTCCGGAGCTGCCTGCGCGACCGGGGTTGCCTGAGCGACGGGAACCGCCGGAGGCATGACCGGCGCGGGCCGGAAGAGAGCTCTGGCGGCGAAGCTCGCGGTCGAGATTGCAATCGCCGCGAGCACCAGCGCCCAGACGTAGCGCGGCTTCTTCGCTGGCCTGTGGAGCCGGGCCTCGACGCGCGCCGCGGCACCGGGACGGACGCTCCGTGCCGGATCATGCTCGCGCAGCAACTCCAACGCGCGGCGTTCCGCGGCGGTGATTTTCTCGTTCACTTTGCAGCCTCCTCGAGGCGTTCGACTTCCTTCGCCAGCGCGGCACGCGCGCGATGGAGCACGACCCAGATGTTGGATTCCTTCACCCCGACGAAGGCGGCGACCTCTGCGCCCGAGCGATCCTCGAGCTCAAACAGCACCAGGACCTCTCGGTGCCGTTCGCTCAACCGCTCGAGCGCGGCACGGACGAGCGCTGCTGTCGCGGCCCGCTCCATCGCCTCGGGGGGCAGGGGGCGCGGGTCTTCGGCGGACAGTCCCCGGCCCCACAGACCGAGGAGGAACCTCCGGCCGCGCAGCTGGCGGCGGCGATTGCGGACCTCATTGCGCGTCAAGGTGAAGAGCCACACCCCGAGGTGCTCGGAGTCGTCGAGCCGGCTCAACTTCCTGCCGGCGGTGACGAAGACGTCGTGGGCCACGTCCTCGGGGTCGATCCCCGCCCCGCCGAGGCGCGCGGCCCAGGCGACGACCGTGGAGATGTGCTGTGCATAGACGTCCGCCAGCGTCGGACGCACCCGTGTCTCGAAGGAAATGGCCGCCTCGGCGGTGTGCACCCCCTCAGAGGTCTCGACCGGCCCAGACCTTTCACCCACCGCTGCCGCCCCACATCACCCCGACGCCCATCACCGCCTCGAGCACTGGCAGCTCGAGTGGCTGATCGACTCCTTGCAGAGCAATCCGCGGGGCCCACGGCCATCCGCACGCGCGCGCGGAAAGAAACATGCCGAACGGCCCGAGCTCATATCCACCCACCACCACTCCACCGCAGGCGCCACCGTCGACCCGGCCCGAGCCAGCGGCCTGCGTCACACCGGCGCCGCGAGCAAAGACCCAGCCCGCCGCGACACTGACTGAGACGTCGACCAGCCACCGCTTCTCAGGACGCCATCGGGCCCGCGCCCCGATGCTCCCGAACTCGCGCGCCCAGTGAATGGTGCCCGGGGCGACGGCCAGGTCGCGTTCCATCGCCGCGGTGAAGTCGGCCACCACGCCGAGGCGCCCTCCGCCTTCGGCGCGCAAGGTCAGCGCCGGAGCCCCGCCGCCGCCAATGACGGCCCCCACTTCGAGGGAGGCGGACCAGGTCCACCGAGCGCTGACGCGGGCGCGGCTGACCGAAGGGAGGTCGGGGGTGTCGGTGTCCTCTTGCTGCTGGACGGCCGGAGTCACCGTCTCAGGTTCGACGGGTGGAACTGGCCCAGGCTCCACGGACGACGCCGCGGCGAGTCGCGCCGGCGCGGCCCTCGCCGGTGCCGGGTGCTGCGCGGGCTTCGCCACCCCGCGTGGGCTTCGCGCGGGGTCCGGGTGCGTCATCCAGGCGGAGAGAACGACCGCCGCGACCATCGCGTCGTCCTCGCAGGTTCCGGTCGCTGCGACTTCCCGCGAGAGAGCCACCCCGGTGTCGCTCACCATCCGAATCTTCAGCACCCCGTCTTGCACCGAGAGCTCGAAACGGTACGCGTCGCGCTGGGCGGCCGTGGTGAGTGTCGCGAGCTGCGCACCGGTGGAGACGTCGAGGTCGCAGCCGGCGAGGAGGAGCGCGGAAATCAACGACAGCACGAGACCTCCGGCGGTTCCTGCACCGGAGACGGTCCCATGCGCTCAGACGCAGTGTCAAACGATGGGCTGCTGCCGATACTCAGCGGAAGGCCGCCCCAACATCCGGTGGCGATATCCGCGTGCGGTCGGGCCGGGCCGACGTTGGCGAGATCGTCGTCGAAGGCGCCGGCTGGGGCGAGCCGACAGGCGCCAGGTCATACGCGACTTCGAGCCCCTCGAACTGGATGTAAGCGTACTCGCCGGTCGGCGCGGCGTAGCGCGCCTCTCCATGCGACGCGAGGCGGAACGGCCCCTGCGCGCGGCAACCCGAACGGTCCCCACGCGAAAGCACCGTAGACGATCGCAAGCAGTGCGATGACGTTGAGCGCCGTCCCGAACCGCGCGTCTCGCCACGAAGCGGCGATCGCCACTTGCGAAACGGCAACGCCGACCGCGGCCACGAGCCAGAACCAACGGGGCGCCGCGAACAGCGCGAGACTCGCCATCAGCAGCATCGCCCCCGCGCCGAGCCATACGATTCCCATCGGGCGCGAGACAGGGAGGGTCAGCTGCGCGAGGCGCGCGAGCTGGAACGCCTTCAAGAAACCCATCAAATGGACGAGACCATGCAGAGCCAACACGACCGCGAAAGCGATGCGCATGGAAGAACTCCCCGCCCCGGGTGGACCCCGGAGCACGTCGTCTCACAACGCAACGTCAGTGCCACTGGATTCGGTCGGCTCCGAGCCTCGCAGGGCACGGCAGGCCAGAAACGGGGCACGCAGGAGTTGCGCTCGCCGAGTCGCTGCGCAAAAGACTGCGGCCTGTCAGGGACGCTCAGGCGTGGCGAAGGCGTCAGCTGCCACGGGTGAGCAGCTTCTGCGACAGATAGTGCGAGAAGGCGATGATCGGCGCCATCGTGTGGCTCGAAGCGCTGGAAGGAAACCCGGAAGAGTCGAAGACATAGACCCCGCGGGTTCCGTACACCTGCCCGTCGGGGTCGGCGCCGCCGTCGCGCTCGTTGGCCGCGAACCGCACCGTACCCATCTGGTGCGCCGAGATCAGCGGAGAGGTCGCCGACTTCAGCGTCAGCCGCTCGAGCTGCTTCAGGTCGGCGAGCGACTTGAGGGAGATCATCGGGGAGATCGGCACCAGCACCTCGGCGGCGCCGGCGGCGAGGTAGAGCCGGGTGGTGGCCGCGACCGCGGCGCGGATGCGGGCGCGCTGCTCCTCGTCGAAGGCGTAGTCGATGCGCAGCCGGCCGGAGGACTCGACCCGCACCACGCCCTGCCCGTTGTCCGGCGTCAGCAGCAACGAAGCGGCGAGGCGGGGGTAGCTCGACATCAGCTCGCGGCCGGGCTCGCCCACCACCGGCAGCAGGGACGCGACGATTCCCGGCGTGCCGCCGATCGCCTCGATGCGGAAGCCCCACCAGCCGCGGTCGGCGGTGGCCTTCTGCTCGAACTGGGTCACCGCGTACGCCTGCGGGATTCCCCGGAAGAAGCGCACGTCGTCGTCGAAGCGCGCCACCACCGGCTGCTGCGGCTGGAGCATCAGGTGGCGGCCGACGTGCGCGTTGCCCAGGCCGCTCTTGAGCAGCAGCTGCGCGCTCGCCACCGCGTTCGCCGCGAGGATCACCGTCTTCGCCCGGACCGTCAGCGGCGCGCCCTCGTGGTAGCCCTTCGCGTCCAGGCGCACCGCCCTCACCGTCTTCAGCTCCGCCGTCGCGTTCTCGACCTTCACCGCGCGCACCCGGGTGAGGAAGCGCGCTCCCGCCTCGAGCGCCGCGGGGATGGCGACGAAGCGCGGGTTCTTCTTCCGGTCCAGCGGGCAGCCGATGAGGCAGGCGCCGACGCCGGCGCAGCCGACCCGGTTGTGGTGCATCACCTCGCCCGCCCACCCCAGCGACTGGGCTCCCAGCCGCAGCAGCTTGTTGTTGAGGTTGAGCTGGCTCTCTTCTGGGACGTTGGCGTGAAGGTCCTCGAGCGCGCGCTGCTTGAACGGCGCGAGCGCCGCGGGAGAGAAGTCGGTGAGCCCGAACTTCTTCTGCCAGAACGCGAGCGTCTCGTCGGCGATCGGCACCACGTCGCTGGCGTTGATCACGCCGCCCCCGCCGAGCACCCGGCCCTGGAGCACCGAGATCGACAGGTCGGTGGTCGAGCGCCCGCCGCGATCCATGTACAGCTGGTCGTACATCGCGCCGTCGCGCTGGGTGAGCTTCGTCCCGGTGTAGTCGCCGCCCTCTTCGAGGACGAGGACGTCGCGGCCGGCCTTCGCCAGCTCCCAGGCCGCGGTGCCGCCGCCGCAGCCCGAGCCGATGATGCAGATCTCCACCGTCTGCTCGTCGGGCACCGGCTGTTTCGACGCGTCGACGATCGCTCCGGTCACGGCGCCTCCGCGGGGCGAATCAGGGGACCGTCGTAGCCAATCCGCGGCCAGGCGTCGGGGCTGTCGTAGAAGACGAGGAAGAGGAACCGGCGGAACGCGGTCGCGACCACCCGCCGCAGCTCGCTGTCCGCCACCGGCCAGCCGTTGAAGTGCGCCAGCCGCGCCGCCGGCTCGAGGTTTGAGAAGGTGGTCAGCCCGTGGTCGAAGAAGACCGGTCCGAACTCGAGGAGGAACAGCGCGTTCTTCAGGTCGCCCACGTTCCACGGCGGCTCGTCGGCGAGGTAGCCGTCGAAGGCGCGGGCGAGGTCGGCCGCCGCGCCGCCGGGGACGACGACCTCGGCGAGGCGGCTCAAGGTGCGAAACTCGTGGACGCTCAGCGTCCGCAACCCGTCGACCGAAGCCGCGCCGCCGCGCAGCGCGAGCAGGCCGCCGCCGCCCATCGCCAGCGCGCCGCCTGCGCCGAGCGCGGCCTTGAGCAGGCGCCGCCGCGAGAGGATGGAGAAGCCGTCGAGCGCGCCCAAGCCGGCGGACCATACCGAAACTGCGTCCACCGGTTAGGGCGACCGAGCGGCTCCGAGGCAGGAGACCGCGATGCTTTCCAAAGAAGCGACTGGGGGATGTCGTTTTTCGTGAAAAGCGCGTCGCTGGCTCCTGTCCTCCTCGTGAGGCGCCGCTTCCCATCCGCCTCGAGGAGACCGTCATGTTCAATCCCCGTCCACACTCGAAGGGCCACACGGGCAAGCTCCTGATCGCATTCGCGGTTTGTGGCACTGCCTGCGCGCCCTCCCGCCCGGACGCGACCGACACCCAATCGCAGCAGGCCAGTCAGGCGATCGAGGTTTGCGGCTCGACGCGGAAGGAGCTCGACATGTCCGCGGAAGAGCGCTTCCTGTCCACCGGCCTCATCAGCAATGGCTGCACCGGGTTCCTGATTGACGCTGCGCATGTCGTCGCGGCGGCCCACTGCTTTACAGACCAGCCGAGCGGCGCGTTTCAGATCGTCGTGCCGCTCTCGCCGTCCAATCCCACGCGGTTGAAGTTCTACCCAAACTACCACCCAGATCGAGTGCCCAAGCCCCCGGGCAACGTGCCGCGGGGCGACATCGATCGGGTCGTCGTGGGATCGCGCGTCGACCAGAACCCCGCCGGAACCCGGGCCCTGTTTCCTGGATCCGACTGGGCGATTGCGCACATCTCTCAATGGCACGATCTCAATCCCGGGGACCTTTCGTTCGCGAAGCTCGACGGGACGCTGGAGAACTCGGTCGTCAAGGATCCAGGGTCGCCCGACCGAGACCTCGCACCGGAGCGGGGCCCGATCGAAAATCCGGCGTACGTCCGCTCCGGCTTCGACGGCAACCCGGACCTCGTCTGGGACGACGTGACGTGTCGCGGGCCGAATCCGAACGGCACGGTTGGGGTGTGGCAACTCTCGCGGCGCCTCGAGCCCACCGGGGAGATGACGGGCTGCAATCAGCGCTGGATGGCGGGGTCGATCTTCTCGAACTGCGAGCTCGTCACCGTTCGCGACGACGTCGTCTACCACGACTGTGAGACCTGGGGCGGCAGCTCAGGCTCCCCGTACATCAGAGAGAAGAACGGAGAGTTCTCAGTCATCGGGGTCGGCCACGGCACCTCCAGTCCCCAGGTCGCGGTCGCGGTCCCCGGCACCTGCACCGTGGACCGCGACTGCGGCCCGGCCGCCGGGTTGTTCTTCTGCTCCGCAGGAAAGTGCGCGCAGTGGTACCTCAACAACGCGATTCCCTGGGCGCGGCCCCAGTGTCTTGCCAACGACCACCGCCCGGGCAGCCTCAACATCGGAGCCAGCGCCTCGCGCTTCGTCGACGCCCCGCGCTTCGCCGAGAACGTGGCCATCGCGCGCCGGCCAGGGGGCGACAGCGCGACCGCGGTGTTCGCGGTGGACTCGGACCTCAATCGGGTCGTCTTTCGCGAGCGGCGTGACGTGACCTACGACAGCTTCTTCAAGTTCTGGTCGCCGATGCCCCCGATTGGATTCTCCGAGGCCAAGCTCTCGCGCATCGCGGCCTGCTCCGACCTGGGCGGGCAGCCGATGGTGTTCGTCGTCGGCAAGTTCGGCGGCCAAACCTCAGCCCTGTTTCGATCGCGTTACGACCCGGGCCAGGCCGCCTTCACGCCGTGGCAGACGATGGAGCTCCAGAACCTCGACGCGAGCGTCAAGGAGGACGTCGTCGACGTGGACGCCGCCTACGATGAGAAGGGGAACTGCCTGCTGTTCGCGCTCGACCGCGGCGAGCAGACGATCTCCTTCTCAGACCAGACCAACGCGGATTGGTCGCAGGCCGCGGTCTCCTGGACCACGATCAACCCGAAGGCCGAGCCAGCCACCGGGGAGCGCATGACGGCCCTGCGAAACGCCGACGGCTACCTCTGGGTCGTGAGCCTCGATGCCGCTGGCCAGCTCTGGGCGCTTGGCCAGGGCTGCCTCGGAAACACCTCGGATTGGTTCACTTACGGCAACGTGCCCAACCAGCAGGGCGTCACGAAGTGGCGCGACGTCGATCTGTATTGGAACAAGTCGGGTGAGGGGCGCTTGGTCGCGCTGCCGTTCAGTCACGACATCGGAGCCCTGGTCCAGTTCGAGCTGCCTCCACGCACCTGCGGGCAGTCGGACATCGCGGGGCGTCCCGCCCAGCCGGAGAAGGACGTCCCGATCAACACCAAGCTGTGG
>JAYVRT010000160.1:0-7889 GCA_043776025.1 Archangiaceae bacterium
ACAAGTACTCGCAGATTCTCGCGCAAGATCCTTCGTCGACCCTCTTCGTCGAGCTGGCCAAGGCTTTCATCGATAAGGGTGACCACCCGCGGGCGATCGAGGTTTGCCAGCAAGGGCTCGCGCACCACCCCAAGTCGGTGGTGGGCCGGGTGCTCTGGGGCAAGGCGCTGATCAACCTCGGCAAGGCCAGCGAGGCGATGAACCAGTTCGACATCGCGGTGAACATCGATCGCGAGAACGCCCACGCGTACAACCTCATCGGAGAGGTGCTGCTGCGCAAGGGGCTGTACCGCAGCGCGCTGCCGATTCTTCGCAAAGCCGCGGCGCTGCAGCCCAACGAGGGGCGGGTGAAGCAGTGGCTCGAGCAGACCCGGGCGGCGCTCGCCGGCGGGCCGGCCCCGGTGCTCGGCGACGAGACGTCGATCTCCGACGGGACGCCGCTTCCGACGGCGTCGGCCCTTCCGCCTCCAGTGGCCGACGGCGACCCCCAGGCGACAGCGGTGATGCAGGTCGCGGCGCCAGCGGCGAAGGCGCGCCATGTCGACGACTCGGCGATGCCGACGGTCGTCACCACCGCCTACAACCCTGACCCCGGAACCGGCGCGGAGCTGCCGTTGATCGGCGCCGAGGTCGAGGCGAAGACCGAGGCCCATGACCTGGGCCGAACCTCTGCCACCCAGGAACTGCCGGCGACCAACCCCCAGTCGGAGCTGACGTCTGCTCCCGACGAATCGGACCCGTTCGCGTCCGTGCCCCGCCGCAACTCCGGCGAGACCGAGGACGTGATCCGCGGCCTCACCAGCACCTTCGACGCGCTCGCCAACGCCGAGGGCGGCTCCGATCCGTTCGGCTCGTTCGGCCCGCCCCCGCCTGCCGGGGCGTTGCCCCCCGTCAAGCCGCCGGTGCGCAAGGCTGGCGCCGCCGGGGCGACGTTCGACGCGGAGGCGAAGTCCGAGCCGACGATCATCCCCTCGCAAGACCTGTTGAAGAAAGACGAGGTGGTGAAGCTCGAGGAGAAGAGCAGCGGAGGCGGCGGGCTGCTCGAGGACGTGGTCTCCGCGCAGACCGAGTTGCCGACGTCCGAGGTGCAGTTACCGCACAACTACCAGTCCCCCGCGGCCCGCCCGCAGCCGGGGGCGCGCAAGCCCGGAACCGGCGGCGGCCTGCTCGACGAGATCCCGGACATGATGGAGCCGGCCTCATCGCTCGAGGTCCCGAAGGTCGAGCTCAACACCCAGGCCACCGAGGCGATCGCCAAGGAGTACGAGCGCGAGCTGCGCGCCAAGCTTGACGCAAAGACGAAGCAGAAGACCTTCCTCCAGGCGCACGGGCTCAAGCTAGCTATGGGCCTGGGTCTGCTGGTGATTGCCGGCGGCCTCGGCGGCAGCTTCCTCTACACCCGACACAAGAACTCGGGAAAGGACCTCGCCACCGCGCTCAGTGAAGGCCGCAGCTTCGCCAACGCTGACACGCGAGAGCTCTACCTCGCCTCGCTCAAGTCGCTCGAGGCGGCGGCGTCGATGGACTCCGGCAGCATCGAGGTCTGGGCGTGGACGGCGTACTCCCACGCGATGCTCTACGGCGAGCACACCAAGGTCCCCGAGGACAAGGCGGCAGCGCTGGCGGCGCTGGGCCACTCGGGCGTCCGCGAGGGCTTCCCCGAGCTGGCACTGGTGGTGGAGTGGATGACTTCCGACGGCGCGGCCGGGGCGAAAGAGAAGCTGCTCGCCAGCCAGCTCGACAAGAGCGAGGTGCACGCCGAGGCGGGGCGGGTCCTGCTCGCCGACGGGAAGATCGAAGAGGCCTACAAGCACCTGGAGCGTGCGGTGGCGCTGCTGCCGACCAACGTCCGCGCGCTGGTCGCGCTGGGCGAGTATTACGTGCTCTTCGAGGACAACGAGGGCGCGGTAAAGGTTCTCACCGACGTCGCGGCGAAGCTCTCGCCCACCCACCCCGCAAGAACCCTGGCGCTGGCGCAGGCGCGGCTGGAGCTGGGAAAGGATCTCGCCGAGTCGCTCAACGACGTGGTGCAGCTGCCGCCCACCGCCCAGCTGCCGCTGTCGCAGCGGGGGCGCCGTGATCTGCTTCAGGGGCGGCTGCTGTCTGCCAACGGCAAGCACGAGGAGGCGCTGAAGGTGCTCGTCGAGGGCGCCGCCGCCTACAAAGACAAGGGCTACGACTACGACATGGCGCTCGGTGGGGCCTACCGCGGCGCCGGCCAGATGGACAAGGCGCAAAAATCGTACGAGGCGGCGCTCAAGCGCTCACCGAAGAGCGAAGAGGCACGCGAGGGACTCGCCCGGGTTCTGCTCGCCCGCAGCCGGGAAAAGGAACTGCTCAACGACAAGCGGCTCGCTTCTGGGGGCGGGCGGAGGATCGCCCTGGTGCGCGGCATTGCCTACACCCGGCTGGGTGACTGGAAGAACGCGCGCATCGAACTGGCGCGCACCAACGTCAACGGCAAGTTCCCCGCCGAGGCGGCGGTGTACCTCGCGGTCGGCGACGCCACCGAGGAGGGCGGCGAGAAGGCGATCGCGATGCTGGAGAAGCTGGCGACGACCACCAAACGCAACAAGGCGACGATCCAGGTCGCGCTCGCGCGGATCTACATGCAGAAAAGCGCGCTCGACAAAGCCAAGGCACAGCTGGAGGAAGCGGCGAAGGATCCCCAGGACTACGAAGCGAACTCGACGCTCGGCGAACTGCTGCTCACGCTCGGCCTGCCCGAGGTGGCGCTCGAGCCGCTGACCCGCGCGGTGGAGCGCAACGGCTCGGCGCTGCCCGCGCGGCGGATGCTGGTGCGCACCCTGCTGGTGCTCGGCCGGCTTCCCGAGGCGCTCAAGTCCGCCGAGGCGGGTGTCCTCGATAACCCCGGCGCCGACGAGACCCAGAGCGACTACGCCCAAGCGCTCTACTTCAACGGCAAGAACAAAGAAGCCGACGCCGCGAGTGCGAAGGCGGTGAAGGCGGGCGCCAACGACGTCGAGTCCTGGCGCACCAGGGCCAGGATCCAATTTTCAATGGGCGACCCGAAGGCCGCGATGAAGTCGCTCGAGGCGGCGAATAAGCTCAACGCCCACGACGCCGAGACCTTCTGCGAGATCGGCGCCGCCTTCGTCCGCCAGGGGAACTTCGATACCGCGGTCGCCGCCTACCAAGCCGCGGTCCGCGAAGATCCGAAGAGCGCCTGCGCGAAGATCGGCGCCTTCCACACCCGTCCGTTCGGCGGCCGGCCGGCGATCAAGGAACTGGGCGACTTCGCCAAATCGGCGACCAACAGCTGGGATCGCGCGATGGCCTCGGCCTCGCTGGCGCGGCTGCAGGCGGCGACGGGAGCGATCAAAGAGGCGCGTGCTGCCGCCGACGAGGCGGTCGCGCTGATGCCCTTTCTCGCGGTGCCACATTACGCGTCAGGGGTGGTGGCGCTGCGGCAGAAGGACGACGCCAAGGCCCTTGAAGAGATGGCGAAGTCCGCCGAATACGACGCCTCGTTCGGCGCCGGGGTGCTCGCCTACGCCGACCTGCTCGCCCGGGGCGACAACGACTCGCTGAAGCGCGCGCTCCAGTGGTACGACGCGTTTCTCCAGGTGAGCCAGAACGAGGGCGATCGCGCCCGGGTTGTTCGCGGCCTGCCCCTGTTGAAGAAGCGGCTGCAGTGAGCCTGCCGATCTTCCGGATCAGCGTCTACAACGCCACCTTGCTGTCCGGGATGTACCTGCTGGCCGCCACCGCGCTCGAGGTGATCCGCCGCAACTTCACCGCCCGCTGGGCGGAGAAGGGGTGCCTGGAGATGGAGAAGTTTCCCGCCCGCACCCTCGACCTGCTTGGACTGTTGGATCCGCTCAAGCGCGCCTACGCTTGGGGCAGCGTCACCGATTGGCAGGTGCGGCTCGTCTTCGGGTTGACGACCATCGGTCTCATCTTCCTTTTGGCGATGCTCGTCGGCGGAGGGATGTGGGTGTTTGCTAAGTACGCCGCGACGCCCGAGGAGACCCGATGAGGCGGGTCGTCCTCGGCCTGGCGGGAGTGGTCCTGTTGCTGCTGGGGACCGCGACGGTGCGGGCGTTGCTCGTCTCGTCGCGCCAGGTGGCGGTCGCCCCGGTGGCGCGGTTTGAGCTCGACGAGGCGAAGGCAGCCGCTCGGCTGAGCGGAGCGATTCGCTTTGCCACCGTCTGGGGGCTTGCGGGGGACGACGGCCAGGCGTTCGCGGGGCTGCGCCAGTACCTGCGGGCCACCTGGCCGGCGGTCGACGAGAAGCTCGAGCGCGAAGAGCTGGCGCAGAGCGTACTGCTGACCTGGAAAGGCGCTGACCCCGCGGCGGCGCCAGTGGTGTTGATGGCCCACCAGGACGTCGTCCCGGTCGACCCGGTCACTGCTTCGAAGTGGACCCAGGGGCCGTTCAGCGGCGAGCTCGACGGCGGCTTCATCTGGGGCCGGGGCGCGCTCGACGACAAGGCGTCGCTCTGCGCGATCCACGAGGCGGTGGCCTCGCTGGTTTCCGAGGGGTTCGTCCCCCGGCGCACTGTTTACCTGGCCTTCGGCCACGACGAAGAGGTGCAAGGCACGGGGGCGACGGCGATCGTCGAGCGGCTGGCGTCGAGGAACATCAAGCCGCGCTGGGTGCTCGACGAGGGCTCGGGCATCACCGACGGGGTGGTGAAGGGGCTGCGGCTGAAGGCGGCGCTGATCGCCGTCGGCGAGAAGGGCTTCTTCACCGTCGAGCTCAAGGTCGAGGGAGAGGGCGGCCACTCGTCGATGCCGCCCAAACAGACCCAGGCAGGGATCCTCGCGGCGGCGATCACCCGGCTCGAGGCGAGCCCCTCCCCCGCGTCCTTCGACGGCCCGGTCGGCGACTTCTTCGACACCCTCGCGCCGGAGATGCCCTTCGGGCCGCGGCTGGTGCTGGCGAACCGGTGGCTCTTCGGGCCGGTGCTCAAGCAGCAACTGCTCAGCGTGCCGGCGACCGCCGCGACGCTGCGCACCACCACCGCGGTGACGATGCTCGCCAGCGGGGTGAAGGACAACGTGCTGCCCAACACCGCCTGGGCGGCGGTCAACTTCCGGATCCGGCCGGGCGAGACGCGCGAGTCGGTGCTGGCGCGGGTGCGCGAGGTGGTCGCCGACCCACGGGTGACGGTGACCGGGCGCGACGCGACGCTGTCGTCGGACCCGTCGGTGCTCTCGCCGGTTGACGCCGAGGGCTACCGGGTGATCGAGCGGACGATTCGCGGGGTGTTCCCCGACACCCTGGTGGCGCCGAACGTGTCGAACGGCGCGAGCGACTCGCGGTTCTTCACCCGCATCTGCCCGCAGGTTTACCGCTTCGTCCCGGTCATCTTGAGGGCCGAGGATCTCCCCCGAATTCACGGCATCGACGAGCGGGTCGGGGTCGCTGCCTACGCGGACATGGTCCGTTTCTACCGGCAGCTGTTGAAGGATGCGCAGCCCGACTGACTGGTCGTTGCTTCCACCCTGAGCGGACCGCCGCCCCGGGGGAGGGCGACCAGGGCGATCTACCGGCGGCGCTTCCTCGGAGCGACCGCTACCGCCTGCGGCTCATGCCCGGCGGCGCGGGCCATCAGGCAGATCTCGAGGATCTTCGGGCCGAACCTTTCCCAGGTCGCGTCGCCGGCGCCGCGCACTCGCAGGAACTCTTCGCGGGAGATCGGCAGCGCGGCGGCGAGGGCGAACATCGTGGCGTCGTTGAAGATCAAGTAGGACGGCAGGGCGAGGTCCTTCGCCAGGTCCCGCCGGAAGCGGCGCAGTTGCTCGACCGCGAGGACGCTGAAGTTCTCCGGCGCCCCGAACGGAGATTGCAGCTTCGCCGCTGGCGCCGGCGCGGGAAGGGCGTCCACCTTCAGCCGGGCTCCGGCGCAGACGTCGCAGCCGCCGCAGGCGCGGGCCGCTTCGCTCTCGCCAAAGTAGCGCAGCAGGAACTGGCGGCGGCAGCGCTTGCCATAGGCGTAGTCGGTCATCCGCTTGAGCAGCAGCAGGGCCTGCCGCTCCTGGGCGCGCACCCGGGACAGGTCGAGGCCGAGCTCGCGGAAAGGGACACGCTGGAGGCATTCCATCGCCCGGCCGGAGAACGGTTTCTTCAGCGCCACCGCGCCGGCCTTCTCCAGCAGGCCCAGGCCGTGGCGGACGCGTTCTTCGTCGAGGCCCGACCGGCGGGCGAGGGCGTACAGCTCGGTGCTCCCGCTGGTGCCGGCAGCGAAGGTGTCGAGCACCGCGGCGAGCACTGCGCGCGCCTCGGGGCTCTTCGGCTGGAGCGCGTTCGCCCCGGCGTGGACGTCGATGCCCCAGCGGCCCTCGCCCCGCCCGCCGCGCGAGAGCTTGCCCATCCTCTCGAGCTGTTTGAGCACCGCCGAGACCTCGAACTCGTTCGCGCCGACCTGCGCGGCGAGCAGGTGCACTCCGCGGGAGAACGACTCCACGCCCACCAACGCGTCCCAGACGTCGGCGAAGAGCGTCTCCGGCGGGTGGCTCGATTCGATCAACCGCTGCTGGGTAAAGACGTCGGCGTGGTTGAACAGCAGCACCGCGTGGGCGGGGTTTCCGTCGCGGCCGGCGCGGCCGATCTCCTGGTAATAGGCCTCGACCGCGCGGGGGATCGCCGCGTGGGCGACGAAGCGGATGTCCGGTTTGTCGATGCCCATCCCGAAGGCGTTGGTGGCGACCGCGACCGAGCCGGGGGTCGACATGAACTCGTCCTGCGCCACCTTGCGCGCCTCGTCCTCCATGCCTGCGTGGTACAGCACCACCGGCACCTTCTTCTTCTTCAACGCCTCGTGGAGCCCCTCGGCTTGCTTCCGGGTCGAGCAGTAGATGACCCCCGAGCCCTCGTCGGCCAGCTGGAGGCAGACCCGCCGCTTGTCGGCATCTCCGGCGACGGTGACGACCTCGAGGAAGAGGTTGGGGCGATCGAAGCCGGCGACCGAGACCGCCGGGTCCTTCATCAGCAGCACCCGGACGATGTCGTCGCGCACCTCGGGGGTCGCGGTGGCGGTGAGCGCCACGGTGCGCGGCGGTCGCAACCGTTTGCGGATCTGGCCCAGCTGGGCGTAGTCAGGCCGGAAGTCGTGGCCCCACTGCGAGATGCAGTGCGCCTCGTCGATCGCGAGCAGCTCGACGCGAGCCTCGGTGAGCGAGGAGACGAATGCCTCGCTGCGAAAACGTTCGGGGGCGACGTAGACCAGCTTGTACTCGCCTTCGCGCAGGCGCCGTTGGCGGTCGGCCCGCTCGGAGTCGCTGAGCGTCGAGTTGATGAAGGTGGCGGAGATGCCGCGCGCGGTCAGTGCGTCGACCTGGTCCTTCATCAGCGAGATCAGCGGGGAGATGACCAGGGTCACCCCCTCGAGCATCGTCGCGGGCAGCTGGTAGCACAGGCTCTTCCCCGCGCCGGTGGGCATCACCACCACGGTGTTGCGCCCCGAGAGGACGGAGTCGATCACCTGCTCCTGGCCGGGTCGAAAGGCCTCGAGGCCAAAGTAGCGCTGGAGTGCTGCGCGGGCGTCCACCGGTTCGCTGCTTGGCACCTTTTCTCCTCCTCTTCTACTGGAGCCGTGGAACCGCCTGGCCGGGTGGAACCTCGAGCATCCGACGTTGCATCAATGAGACGAAGCCGGCCTCGGTGACGACGACGTGGTCAATCACCCGGATGCACAGCAACTCGCCCGCCTGGCGCAGCTGTTGGGTGAGCTGCACGTCCTGCAACGAGGGCTCGGGGTCGCCGCTGGGGTGGTTGTGGACAAGGACGACGGCGGTGGCGCGGCAGGCGACCGCCGGGGCGAACACCTCGCGGGGGTCGACATGGCAGGAGTCGACGCTCCCCTCGCAGGCGACGACCTCGCGGAGCAGGCGGCTGCGTGCGTCGACGCAAAGGACGCGGA
>JAYVRT010000161.1:0-2407 GCA_043776025.1 Archangiaceae bacterium
TGACCGCGGTGAGTCCGGGCTCGGCGCCGGTGGGCCTCAACTTCTTCTCCGATTCCAGTTGCGCGGTGGCGGCGACGCTGGTGCCGATCGCCGCGGGCACGAGCAACAGCAACGTCTGGTTCAAGGCCCCGACGGCGGGCAATTACACCCTTGGCCTTACTGCGCTGGGGCTGCTGCCGACCTCCCAGCTGGCGAAGGTGGTGGCGCTGCCGACGAGCCTGACCTTCGCCGCGACCCCTCCGACGCCGATCGTCGCCAGCAACTGTTTCCCCGCGACGGTGGCGACCCGCATCGGGGCGAGCAACGCGGCGGTGATCGCCGACACAATGGTGACCTTCACCGAGCTGCCGGTGGACGGCACCCGCTACTTCACCGACGCCACCTGCACGACCAGGGTCCCCTCCGTCACCATCCTCGCCGGGCAGTCGACGACGTCGTTCTTCATCAAGGCGATCACCGGGGCCACGGTCACCGTCACCGCCACGTCGACGTTCGGGTCGGCCCAGCAGCAGTTCACGATCACCGGCGCCGTGCGTCGGGGAAGCTGCGTCTTTCCCGGCAACGGCAACGGCTCGCTCGACTGCTTCATCACCCCGGTTCAGATCAACCTCGCCCACACCGCGTTGATCTTTCAGGCGAGCTCCGCGAGCGAAGACCCCGACTACAACGAGATCAGCTGCGATCTGGCGAACACCAGCCGCGTTCGCTGCAGACGCGGGGCGAACGGGCTTCAGGGGCAGCTGCCCGCGACGATCCACTGGCAGACGCTCGAGCTCCCGGTGGGCCTGCGGGTCGAGCGGCCGAATGCGCTCTGTCTGGCTCCTCAGATGACGCTGCCGATCACCTCGGTCAACCCGGCGACGAGCTTCGTCCTCAAGTCGAGCAGCCAAAGCGGCGCGAACTTCGGCGCCGACGATCTCGGCGTCGCCTACCTCGCCGCCGCGACCGCCGTCACCTACGACGTCATCGGCTGCAGCAACGCCGAGATCCTCGTCCAGGTCGTAGAGCTCAGCGGCATCGCCGTCACCCGGGACAACGGCGACGCGGGGATCATCCTCGGGGGCGCCCAGGGCACGGTCACGGGGCTCCCGGCTGCGTCCGCAAACCGCCTCGTCCTGGCCCAACCCCGATCGGCTGCCCTCTTCACTCCCGTCTGCCCGCGCCTGGTCCGCGGAGAGGCCACCACCCCGACGACCCTCGGCTTCTCCCGCGGGTCGGCGATCTCCGATGGCGGGTGCGCACAGGTCGATCTCCAGGTTGCCTGGGAGCGGATCGACTTTGGCACCCGCGCAACCGTTCAGACCATCACCACCGTCCTCCCCGCCGCGGGGCTCACCCAGGACGTGGTGATCAGCGCGGTCGACTCAACCCGCACGCTCGTCTTCTCCAGCGCCCAGACCGAGTCGGGCCAGGGCGCTGGGGAGTCCGCCGACAACGCCCTCACCCAGGGAACCGGGGAAGCGCTCGCCCGCTTCGAGCTGATCAGCGCGAACACCGTCCGCGTCACCCGGGAGCACGCCAACGCGGCTGCCACCTTCACCTTCTATGTGGTTCAGATTGAACCCTGAGGCCTTGACCTGACTGAAGGTTTTGCAATTTAAGGCCGAATTGTCGGGCTCGCATGTCAGTGCCGCCTGCTACGCTGAACCGCAACACGGGGAGGGGAAGTCACCCAATGCTCTACAAAGTCACGCCGAACCTGACTCCGCAGCCTGTCGAGAAGCCGGCGAAGGATCCGAACGCTCCGAAGGTCGCCCGCAAGCGGCGCAAGTCGGCGGTCTTCGACTGCGACGGCAACGAAGTGCTGGTGACGATGATGTGCCTCAAGTGCAGGGCGATGAAGCCGCTGGTGATGTTCGGGCTCCGGAAGATGGCCGACGGAGCCATTCGCAACCAGCCGTGGTGCCGCAGCTGCCGGTCGGGTGCAGGCGTCAAGAAGCCCAAGGAGGCCGAGGTGGTCGCCGAGGCCCAGGCCGCGGAGGTCGCCGCGCAGCTCGAGGGTGAGCCGCCGGACACGCTCGAGACCGAAGGGCAGGGTGAGGCCGCACCGCAGACGCTGGCCGCGGACGAACCCGCTCCGGCTTGAAGGCGCCGCTCGAAGGCCTGCGCGTCCTCGATCTGTCGAGGGTGCTTTCGGGCCCGTTCTGCACGATGAACCTCGGCGACCTCGGCGCCGAGGTGATCAAGATTGAAGAGCCGGCCAAGGGTGATGACACCCGCGCGTTCGGGCCACCCTTCGTCCACGGCGAGTCGACGTACTTCCTCAGCATCAACCGCAACAAGAAGTCGGTGGCGGTGGACTTGAAGAGCGCCGAGGGCAAGGCGCTGGTCGTCGCGCTCGCCGCGAGGAGCGACGTGGTGGTGGAGAACTTCCGCCCTGGCGTCGCCGGCCGGCTCGGGCTCGACG